>DATMEC010000198.1:0-5688 GCA_035557125.1 Steroidobacteraceae bacterium | reverse complement strand
ATGTCCCTTTCAATCACGAACTTCGGCATGTGACACTCCCCAAATGGTCATCGGCTGGCGCGGATGCTGATGCGTGCGCCGGGCCCGTGTCTTGAATCGGTCCTGAAATTATTCTAAAGGGTCGCTGCATGGACCTGATACGGGTCGGCGCGTTCGAGCTTTGCCCGGCCGAACGGCGGCTTTCGATGGACGGCAGGCCCGTCGACCTGGGTTCGAGGGCCTTCGACCTGTTGCTCGTGCTGGTGGAGAACGCCGGCAGGCTCGTGACCAAGGCCGTGCTGATCGAGCGCGTGTGGCCGCGTCTCGTAGTCGACGAGAACAACCTCCCGGCGCAGGTTGCGAGCCTGCGCCGCGTCCTGGGCGCCGGCGCCATCCGGACCGTACCGCGGTTCGGCTATCGCCTCGACCTGCCCGTTTCCCGTCCCGTGGCCAGTCCCGGCGAAGCGCCCGTGAGCCTGGCCGTCGCGCCAGCCATGCTCGCGGGGCGGCACGCAACCGGAAATTCAGGTCCGCTCATCGGGCGCACCGCCGACCTCGAGGCCGTGCGAGCGGCGCTCGAGCGGGAGCGGCGGGTCACGCTCGTGGGCGCCGCGGGTGTCGGCAAGTCGCGCCTCGCCCAGGAGATCCTCGCGCTCGAGCACGGCCGCGCGGATGCCGTCACCGCCCAGGTGTCGCTCGAGCCCCTGGAGACGCTCGACCACGTGCCGAAGGCGATCGCGCTCGCTGCCGGCATCTCGATCCCGGAGGGGAGCGACCGCTTCGAGGCACTGTGCCAGGCGCTCGAAAACCTGCGGCTGCTGCTCGTGCTGGATGGCGCGGAGCACCTCGCAGGCGAACTGGCCGGTCCCGTCGAGTCCCTCGTGGCACGGGCGCCCGCTGTCCGCATCCTTGTCACGAGTCAGGCGCCACTTGGCCGCAGTGGCGAGACGGTCTATCGCCTCGGTCCGCTGCCGGTCGAAGAAGCCACCCGGCTGTTCGGGTTGCGGGCGGCGCAGGCGGACCGGCGCTTCGAGCCGGGCAGGGGCAATGCGGCACTGGTCGAGGAGATCTGCCGGAAGCTCGACGGCAATCCGCTGGCCGTGGAGCTCGCAGCGGCCCGCGTCCCGTCGTTCGGGCTGGCGGCGCTCATCCGGCATCTCGACGACCGGTTCCGCCTCCTGAAGCTCGCCGGCCGCACCGATGGCCAGCGTCATGGCGTGTTGCAGGCAGCGTTCGACTGGAGCTACGGCCTGCTGACTCCGGTCGAACAACGCGCATTCGACCAGCTCGGCACGTTTGCCGGCAGCTTCGCGCTCGACATCGCCGCACAGGCCGTGGCCGGCGACTCGATCGACGTGCCCGGCGCCATCGACCTCATCGGGCGTCTCGTCGATCGCTCGCTGGTGACGATGCTGCCGACGGAGCCGCCACGCTATTCGCTGCTCGAGACGGCGCGCTGCTATGCGCGCGCGCGCCTCGAGGCCACGGCGACCGCAGGCGACGCGGAGCGCCGCATGGCGCAGGCGATGCTGCAGGGCCTCGACCGCGCGTACGACGACTACTGGTCCATGGACGAGGCGATCTGGCTGCACCAGCACGAGCCCGAGCTCGACAACGTGCGCGCAGCGCTCGACTGGGCGCGCCGCCACGACGGCGGGCTTGCCGTCGCGTTATACGGTTCCGCCTGGCCGCTGTACGTCGAGACCGACCTGCACGAGGAGGCGAGCGCCGCCCACGACAAGGCCGTCGGGCTCGTCGGCGGCAGCCTGCCGCAGGCCCGGCTCGCGCGATTCTGGGAGGCCGTCGCGACCTACGATTCCGAGCGTCACGCCGACCGCGCCCGCTACGCGGCGGAGATCGCCGCCGCCGCCCACGCGAAGGCCGCGCAGCCCCGCTCGCAGTACTACGCGCTGCTCCAGCTCGCGCGCAACTGGAGCGACGACCTGGCAGGCGCGAGCCGGACGCTGGCGGCGGCGCGCAGGCTCGAGCGGCCCGACTGGCCGGCGCGCCTACTCGCGCACGGCGCGATCGTCGAAGGCGCGTTGCTGACGAGTGCCGGAAACTTTGCGCAGGCACGGGCCGCCTACCGGCGTGCGCTGGACCACGCCCTGGCTGCAAGCGAGCGGCAGGCACTTTCGGCGACCGTGCACATCGTCGAGCTCGACGTCGCGAGCGGCGCGATGGAGGCCGCGCTCCAGCTCGCCCGGCCGCTGGCCATGAGCCTGCGTCACTCCGGCCGGCGCGAGACGCGTCACGAGCTCCTGGTGCTGCTGTTCGGCGCGCTCCTGCTTGCGGGGGAACTGGACGAGGCGCGTGCGGCCGGCCTCGAACTTTACGAGCTCGCAAATCGGCTCGACCTGGGCCGGCTCTATCTAGCACTCGATGCAATGGCACTGCTTGCCGCCAGCGACGGCCGGCACGGGCTGGCGGCCCGGATCTCGGTCGCAGCCGACGAGTCGCGCGAGAGACACGGCCAGGCGCGGCCGCGTCCGGCGGCGGAGCGAATCAGGGGCCGGATCCGGGAGATCCTGGATGCGACGCTCGGGGCAGGCTGGCGCTCGCGCGCGGCGCTCGAGTTCAGTCCATTGGGCGAGGAAGAAGCCTGCCTGTTGTCGCTCGGACTGCGGACCGAAGCCTGACCCGACTCGGTCTCAGTGCTTCCAGAGCCGAGCGCTCGCGATGCGGGCGCCTTCGACCAGGGAGCCGAGCTTCATGTAGACGATGTCCGGGTCCACCGGGCCGAAACCGCCAAAGGTCCCGAAACCGCAGTCGGTCCCCGCGATCACGCGCTCCCGGCCGACGATGTCGGCGAAGCGCTGGATGCGCTCGGCCACGAGCTCAGGATGCTCCACGTAGTTCGTCGTCGTGCTGAGCACGCCGGGCACCAGGATCTTTTCGTCCGGTACATTCTGCTGCCTGAACACCGTCCATTCATGCGCATGGCGCGGGTTCGAGGCCTCGAACAGCAGTGCCTGCGGCTTCGCCTTGATCACCACCGGCAATAGCTGCTCGAGCGGAATGTCGTGATGATGCGGGCCCTCGTAGTTGCCCCAGCAGATGTGCATCCGCATGCGATCGGCCGGCAGGTTGCGCAGCGCATGGTTCAGCACCTCGACATGGCGCGCGGCGGCCTTCAGGTAGTCGGCGGCGCTCGCGCTGCGGTACATCGTGTGGCGGCCCATGCCGAAGTCCGGCGCGTCGATCTGCAGCAGGAAGCCGGCACCGACGATCGCCTCGTACTCCGCCTGCATCGCGTTGCCGAGCGCCTCGAGGTAGGCGTCCTGGGTCGGGTAGTGGTCGTTCGGCTGGAACAGGGCGAGCACGCCGGGCGAAGCGGCGTTCATGAAGGCCTCGACCGGCTTCGCGGCATCCACGGCTGCGCGAAAGTTCCCGAGGTCGTCGTTGAGCGGGCCGGCGTCCTTCAGCGAGATCTCGCCGGTGCAGCGCGGGCGCCGGTATTTGGCCGTCGCGCCGCTCGCCGCGAGCTTCGCCATGAAGCGCGGGAACTCGACGAGGTCCTGGCCCGGGTCGCGCGGCGTGTCGCCGCCGAAGCCCGCGAAGCGGTCGGCGATGTAGGTCGCGTAGCTGATCTTGCTGGTCTCGCCGTCGCTGACGACGTCGATGCCGGTCTCGACCTGGCGGCGGACGACGTCGGTGACGGCGCCGGTGATCACCGCCGCCGCCGCGCGCGCGTCGCCGATCGTGCCGCTCTCACGCCCGAACAGGACGTCGGTCACCGCCTGCGAGCGCGGCAGGCTGCCGACGTGGGTCGTGAGGATTCGCCCGCTGCTGCCCCTCATCGATACGTGTTGTTCGAGTGGTGGTCTCCGCCGAGCCAGCGCTCGAGCTCCGCATGCGCATCCTTGCGGCGGTCGGCGTTGATCTTCTCGACAGCCGGATGGTCGAGCGTGAACTCGACGATCATGCCGTTCGGGTCCGTCGCGTAAACCGACCGGCAATAGCCGTGCTCCAGCACGAAGGACTGCGGCTCCATGTAGCCGGCGTCCTTGAGGCGCTTCTCGATGCCCTCCTGCGTCTCGCGGTCAACGTGCAGCGCGATGTGGTGAAACGGCGAGAACGGCATCTTCGGGCCGAACTGCTCCGCGTCCTTCGGGTCGGCGAACTGGAAGAAGGCGAGCGCCCCGCCATCGCCCAGGCCGAAGAAGCAGTGGCAGTAGGTGCGCTCGGCGCCGAACAGCATGTCCTTCTCGCACCATGTGGCGAGCAGCGGCAGGCCGATCACGTCCTCGTAGAACCTGCGTGTCGCCTCGAGATCCTTCGAGACGTACGCGTTGTGGTGCAGCCTGTTCGGAAGCTTTGCCTCGGTCGCCATACCTGTCCTCTCCGTGTGTCCCCTCGTGTCAGAAGCGGTACGTGAAGTCGACGCCCCATACCATGGGCTGCGCCTTGAACACGAAGTTGTTCGTGTACCCCGGGCTCGGGAAGAACTGCGGCCCCGGGGACCATTCCGCATTGTATTCCTCGTCCGTGAGGTTCCTCGACCAGGCGACGAGAGACCAGCGATCCGCCTCGATCCCGGCGCGCAGGTCGAGCAGCTCGATCGGGTCGCGCTTGGTGAAGTTGTCCGGGTACCACCAAGTGTCGCCGACGATCCGGAAGTCCGGGCGCAGGAAGAAGTCGAGGTCGCCCGCGGACCCGAACGGAATCCGCAGCTGCGCGCCGAGGTTGATCGTGTACTCGGACACGAGCGGCGCCTGGTTGCCGACGTCGTCCGGGCTGCGCTGCGACTCCTGGATTTCGCTGTCCGTCAGGCCGCCGCGCGCATACACGTCGAAGTAATCGTTGACCTGCGCCTGGAACTCGACCTCGAGGCCCTGGTACTCGACCTCGTCGAGGTTGCCGAGGTTCTGCGTGCTGGTGTTCGGGTCGAACACGAAGAAGTACGACCCCTCGGCCTTCGTGTGATAAACGCTCGCGCCCGTCATGATGCGGCCTTCCGCGAACCGCGCCTTGATTCCAGCCTCGTAGGTGTCCGCCGTCTCCTGGTCGAACAGGTCGTCGATGCCCGCGATACCGGCCGAGCCAACGCCCGTCTGGTTGAAGCCGCCGCTGCGGAATCCGCGGCTGTAGCTCAGGTAAGTCGTGACGTCGTCGCTCGGCTTGTAGCGCAGCGTGACTTTCGGCTGCAGGTCGTCCCAGGTCTCCTTGCGGACCTGGCCCGTGAACGCGCAGGGGACCGGCTGTGGATCGGTGCTGCAGCTGATCGGGGCCGGAAGAAATTCCTGCGGGGTCTCGGTCGTATTCTCGCGCTCGTCGCTGTCGTAGCGCAGCGCCACGGATCCCTCGAACTTCTCGGTGAAGTCGTAGGAAAGCTCGCCGAACGCCGCCCAGGCGAGGTTGTCCTGCGAGTCGGAGAGGAAGGTGAACTGGGGCGCGAACAGCGGCAGCGGATCGCGTTTGACGCGCGGCACCTCGCCGGTGCCGAGGTCGAAGACGTTGCCGGTCGAGATGAAGCGGTCGGTCGCGATCACGTACGCGCCGAGGATCCAGCGCAGCCGGTCCTCGGTCGGCGACGTGTAGCGGATCTCCTGGCTGACGGCCTCCACATCGAGCCACTGGTGCTGGGCCTGGTCGGCGCCGAAGAACTGGAACAGGACCGACTCCGGGATCGGCAGGAAGTCGAACTGGTCGCCGGTCAGCAGCTCCTCGATGGTGTCGTAGGCCGTGATCGAGGTCAGCGTGCCGCCG
>DATMEC010000197.1:0-8704 GCA_035557125.1 Steroidobacteraceae bacterium | reverse complement strand
CGTGAGTGCCGCGGCGCTTGCCGTCGCGAAGCGCAACGCCACCCGGCTCGGGTTGCGGAATCTGCGCTTCCTCGAAGGCTCGTGGTTCGATCCGCTGCCCGGCAGCCGCTTCGACGTCATCGCTTCGAATCCGCCCTACGTCGCCACCGGCGACCCGGCGCTCGCTGCGCTCGGGCACGAGCCCCGCGCCGCGCTGCTGGGTGGCACCGGCGGGCTCGCCGCGATCGAAGCCATCGTTTGCGCGGCGCCTTCCCACCTCGAACCGGGCGGCTGGCTCGTCATCGAGCATGGCGCCGCCCAGGGCGCGGCCGTGCGCGCACTCTTCGCGGCGACGGGACTCGCCGCCGTCGCCACCCGGCGGGACCTCGCGGGCCACGAGCGCGTGACGGAAGGCACGCTGCCGCGATAGTCGCTAGAATCCGCCCATGCCCGGAAAAAACCCGCTGGTTCGATGCGAGACCTCGCACGGCGACTTCAGCGTCGAAGTGGACGAGGAGTCGGCCCCGATCTCGGCGCAGAATTTCCTGCGTTACGTGGACGAGGGCTATTACGACGGCACGATCTTCCACCGCGTGATCCCGGGATTCATGGTCCAGGGCGGCGGTTTTGCGGCCGACATGGAGCACAAGCCTGGCCACGCGCCGATCCAGAACGAGGCGGACAACGGGCTCAAGAACCTGCGCGGCTCGCTCGCGATGGCGCGCACCAACGACCTGCACAGCGCGACCTCGCAGTTCTTCGTCAACCTCGTGGACAACGGCTTCCTGGACCACCGCACCGGCAATTTCGGCTACGCCGTGTTCGGCCGCGTGGTGGGCGGCATCGACGTGATCGACAAGATCGCGAAGGTGAAGACCGGCCGCCGCCATGGCCACGACGACGTGCCGGGCGAGCCGGTGCTCGTCAAGTCGGCGCGGCGCACCGCCGCCGCCTGAAGATTCGCGTCGTGAGCCGCTCGCTGCCGGCGCGCTTCGCCCGGTGGGTGGTGAACACACTGCTCGCCGCCATCGTCGCGAGCATCCTCGCCGTCGCCGCATTCCGCTGGCTGCCGGTGCCAGTGACGGCCTTCATGATCGGCGAGCGCCTGGCCGCCGGTGCGTCGGCGCCGTTCGAGCAGCGCCACGAGTGGGTGCCGTGGCGGCGGATCTCGCCCCATGCGGCGGTCGCGGTGATCGCGGCGGAAGACCAGAAGTTTCCGTTCCACGACGGCTTCGACTTCGAGCAGATCGAGAAGGCGATGGCGGACGCCGGGCGCGGCAGGCGGCTGCGCGGCGCGAGCACCATCAGCCAGCAGGTAGCCAAGAACCTGTTCCTGTGGCCCGGCCAGACCTGGGTGCGCAAGGGGCTCGAGGCCTGGTTCACGGTCTGGATCGAACTCTTCTGGCCGAAGCGGCGGGTCCTCGAGGTCTACCTCAACAGCGCGCAGTTCGGCCACGGCATCTGGGGCGTCGAGGCGGCCAGCCGCGCGTACTTCGGCAAGGATGCCGCGCGGCTCGACCGCCACGAGGCCGCGCTGCTCGCCGCGGTGCTGCCGAGCCCGACCCGCTACCGCGTCGTCAATTCCGGGCCCTGGGTGCGCGAACGCCAGGCGTGGATCGTCGGGCAGATGCAGAGACTCGGCGGCCCGAAGCTGCTCGATACCCTGTAGCGAAGCCGCGACGGGGACGGCCCCCTTCAGCCGCCGCCATCACTCACCTCGGGAAAACCTACCGCTGAAGGGGCCCGTCCCCTCCTGCCACGCCTACGCCTTCTTCAGCGCTTCCGCGAGCTGCTCGCGCATCGGCAGGTTGCGTATGCGCACTCCCGTCGCAGCAAAGATCGCGTTGGCGAGCGCGGGCGCCGCGGTCGGGATGCCCATCTCGCCGCACCCGGCGGGATCCGCGGGCGAGTCGATGACGTGGACTTCGATGTCGCGCGGCATCTGCACCATCGGCGCAAGCGGATAGCCGTCGAAGTTCGACTGCTCGACGCGGCCGTCCTTGATCGAGATCTCGAGGTTCATCGCCGTCGAGAGCCCGTCGATCGTGCCGCCCTGCATCTGCGCGGCGATGCCGAGCGGATTGATCGGCCGGCCGACGTCGATCGCGCAGACGACGCGCTCGAACGAGATCGCCCCCGTCGGCGACACGGACACCTCCATCGCGTGCGCCGCATAGCCGCCGAACGTGAAGTGCGCCGCGAGCCCGATGCCGCGCCCGCGCGGGAGCGCGCGGCCCCAGCCGATCTCGCGCGCGACGCGCTCGAGCACCGTACGCAGGCGTCCGGTGCTGAACTTGGGCCCGCCATGCTGCGCGTAGTCGAGCTCGCGGTCGGGACCGAGCATCGCGAGCCGGAACGAGAGCGGGTCCTTGCCCGCAGCGTGGGCAACCTCGTCGACGAAGCTCTGCACCACGAATGCGTTCGCCGTGTGCGCGGGCGCCCGCCAGGAACCGCGCGGGATGCCGCTCGTCACCGCGTGCCACTCCAGCCGGTAGTTCGGCACGAGGCGTGCCGGGAAATCGTCCGGATAGAGCTCGGCGCTCCACATGTCTTCGGGCTTCACGTCCGCGCGCCGGTAGTACTTCGACGCGCTCGCAAGCCGGTGCGTCCAGCCGGTGACGACTCCCTCCCCGCCGAGCGCCGCAACGAGCTCGTGGTGGCCGAAGGGCCGGAAGAAGTCGTGCTGCAGGTCGTCCGAGCGCGTCCACACGAGCTTGACCGGCCAGCCGGTCAACTTGGAGACAAGCGCCGCCTCGGCGACGAAGTCGTTGGTCAGGCGCCGCCCGAAGCCGCCGCCGGCGCGCGTCATCTCGACGCTGATCGCTGCGCGCGGGATGCCGGTCACCGCGTGCACCGCGCGCGAGGCGCCGGCCGGCTGCTGCAGGGCCGCAACGACGCGCGCCCGATCCGCCTGCACGTGGACGAACGCGCAGGGCGCCTCGAGCGGCGAGTGGCTCACGAACGGGATGCGGTAGCGCGCCTTGACGACCTGGGCGGCGTCGCGGGCCGCGGCGTCGAAGTCGCCGTCGTCGTGCACGACCTGGCCGCGCTTCGCCAGGAGCTCCGCGCACTGGACATCGAGCGCGGCGCTCGACTCGGAGGCGAACGGGCCGCGCGTCCACTCGACCTCGAGCGCGTTGCGCCCCTTGAGCGCGGACCACATGTCATCCGCGACCACCGCAACGCCGGTCGCGAGGTTCGCCGCGAACGGCTCCCCCGGCTTCGGGCCCGGCACCACGACGACGGCGCGCACCCCGGGCACCGCGCGTGCCGCGCTGTCGTCAAGCCGAGCGATGGCACCGTCGAAGTAGGGGCAACGCAGCATGACTGCCGTGCGCGCCTCCGGTTCGTACACGTCGATGCCGTAGCGCGCGCGTCCCGTGACGATCTCCCCGGCGTCGACGACGCGGCGTGGCCGCCCGATGATTCGGTACTCGGCAGCTGCCTTGAGCGGCACCGGCTCGACGGGCAGGGTCAGCTTCGCGGCAACCGCCACGAGCGCGCCGTACGGCAGCCGCCGGCCGTCGGGGTGCAGCGCATGGCCGGCCTCGGTGTTCACGTCCTCGAAGGGAATGCTCCACTGCGTGGCCGCGGCCTGGCGCATGAGCCAGCGGCCCTGCGCGCCGAACTGGCGCAGCTCCGCCCATCCGTCAGGAATGCTCGTGCTGCCGCCCGCGCCCTGCGCGCCCCAGCGCCAGCGCGGCTCGGCGCCGCTGAAGTCGATGGACATGGGCATCTGTTCGACCGTGACCTGCGACCAGTCCGCGTCCAGCTCCTCGGCGAGGATCATCGGCAGCGACGTCTTGACGCCCTGCCCTATCTCGGCGCCCGTCGCGCCGATTACGACGCGGTTGTCGGGCTCGATTCGGATCAGTACGCCGAGCGGATTCTCGGGCACCCGCGGCGGCGGGTCTTGCGCCGTTCCCAGCCGCGGCGACAGGACCAGCGCGCCCGACGCCGACAGCGAGGCCTGCAGGAACAGCCGGCGCGAGACGACCGCGGCCAGCGCGTTCACTTCGCAGCCTTGAGGTCTTGCGCGGCGCGCGCGATGGCCCGCCGGATGCGCACGTAGGTGCCGCAGCGGCACAGGTTGGTGATTGTGTCGACGTCCGCCGGCGCGGGATCCGGGTTGCGCTCGAGCAACGCGACGGCCGACATGATCTGGCCGGCCTGGCAGTAACCGCACTGCGGGACGTCCTCCTCGATCCAGGCCTTCTGCACGGCGTGGAGCCCGCCGGCGCCGAGTCCCTCGATCGTGGTGACCTGCCTGCCCGCAAGCGCCGACACCGGAAAAATGCATGAGCGCTGGGCAGCGCCGTCGACGAGCACCGTGCAGGCGCCGCAAAAGCCGCCGCCGCAGCCGAACTTGGTGCCGGTCAGGCGGGCGTGGTCGCGCAGGTACCACAGGAGCGGCATTTCGCCATCCCCGGCGAACTCCCGTCCGGCGCCATTGACAGTGAAGCGGATGCTCACGCCGGCCCGATATTACCGGATCGCAACGGCCCGGGCCCGCGCCTCGGCCCGCCGGCGCCACGTCCCGCCGCAGGTACAATGGCGCCTCGCACACGGAGATCCCTGATGATCGAAAGGAACCTCGAACGCCTCCTGTTCGCCTGCCGCTGGCTGCTCGCGCCGCTCTACCTCGGCCTATCGCTCGCGCTGATCGCCCTCGCCATCAAGTTCTTCCAGGAGGCCTTCGGCGTCTTTGCGCATGTGACGGCACTCCCCGAAGCCGACCTCGTGCTGATCGTACTCGCGATGATCGATCTGACCCTGGTCGGCAGCCTGATCGTGATGGTCATGTTCTCCGGCTACGAGAACTTCGTCTCGCGCATCGACCACGACGCCGGAGCGGACGCGCCGGCCTGGCTGGCGAAGCTCGACTCCGGCACGCTGAAGCTCAAGGTCGCAGTCTCGATCGTCGCGATCTCCTCGATTCACCTGCTGCGCGTCTTCATGGACGCCCAGCAGATCGCCAACGACAAGATCATGTGGTACGTGATCCTGCACCTGACCTTCGTCGTCTCCGCCGTATTGCTCGGCGTGCTCGACAAGATGTCGTTTGCCGCGCACCGCAAGGAATAGCGGCGGGGCCGGCGGCTAGGGTTTCGGTGCAGCCTCGTCCGGCAACTTCAACGAAGCCTGGCCGAAGAAGTACTTCCAGCCATTGGGCGTGCGCACGTAGGTGTCGCTGAACCAGACGCGCCGGTCGAACGGCGCGCCCTCGTTGGTTCCCTTCAACCTCAGCAGCGCCGTGACGACGGCGGTGTCGCCGAGCACGCGCACGGTCTGGGTGCCGGGCTCCTCGTCCTGGATCTCGTAGCGGATCTTCTTGTCGCGCGCCGCCTGCAGGTGGTCCGCCTTGGTGAAGACGCTCCCGTTGCCGAGCACCAGCACCATGTCCGGGTGCTGGATGCGGTCGATGGTCGCAGCATCGTGGCGCTTCACCGCCGCCTGGAACTCCGTATCGAGCGCTGCGACCGCCTTGCGGTCTTCCTCGGTCGATGCCTCGGCAACGCCGGCGCTCATGGCGAGCGCCGCAACGAGGGGAACCCATTTTCCGCGCATGGCTGCATCTCCGTGTCCGGTACTCGAGAAGCCTCCACCCTAGTCTGCACGCCGCCGCAAAACTCGCCGCAATCGGACATGGTCACCCGCACGGTCCGAAAACGGCTGGTTCACCGGCACCGCCGGGCGTATCGTCTCTGGCATGCAGGAAATGGACGGGCTCGACAGGCGTTCGCTCGACCAGGCGCGCATTAGCCGCGATCCGCGCTTCGACGGGCGCTTCTTCATCGCCGTGCGAACGACCGGTATCTACTGCCGGCCGATCTGCCCCGCCCCGCGCTGCAAGAGCATGAATGTCCGCTACTACCCGACGGCCGCCGCCGCGGCGTCGGCCGGATACCGGCCGTGCCTGCGCTGCCGGCCCGAGGCCGCGCCGGGCACGCCGGCCTGGCTCGGAACGTCGGCGGTGGTGCGCCGCGCGCTGCGGCTGATTCACGATGGCGCTCTCAACGAAACTGGAGTGGAGGAGCTCGCATTGCGCGTCGGGGTCGGGCCGCGCCACCTACACCGGCTGTTCCTGCAGCACGTCGGCGCGTCGCCCGTCGCCGTCGCGCAGACGCGGCGCCTGCACTTCGCAAAGAGGCTGCTCGACGACACCGTGCTGCCGATGACGCAGGTGGCGCTGGCCGCGGGGTACGGAAGCCTGCGCCGTTTCAATTGCGCGTTCCGGGAAACCTACGGCAAGTCGCCGCGCGAGCTGCGCAGGCAGCGGCGGAGCGGCACGGCGCCTGTCGCTGACGACGAGATCCTGCTGAAGCTCAGCTACCGGCCGCCGTATGATTGGGAACAGGTTTCCGGTTTCCTCGCGCGCGAGGCATGCGCGGGCGTCGAGCGCGTCGACGAGACGGGCTATGCGCGCACGGTCGAGACCGCCGACGGCGCCGCGACGATCCATGTCGTCCCGGCGGCCGGCGAGCATGCACTCCTCCTGCGCGTGCGCGGCGCGGCGCCGGCTGCGCTATTCCAGATCTCGGCGTCCGTGCGCCGCGCCTTCGATCTCGGGGCCGACTCATTCGCCATCGCCGGCGCGCTTTCCGCCGATCCACGGCTCGCGCGTCTCGTGCGCCGCCGCCCGGGGCTGCGCATTCCGGGCGCCTGGGACCCTTTCGAGTGCGCCGTGCGCGCGACGCTCGCGCTGAACCTGGCGCCGGCAACGTCGCGGGCGATTGCCGCACGCCTCGCGGACCGCTGCGGCAAGCCGCTGGTCACGGGCAAACCCGGTTTGTCGCGCCTCTTTCCGCGGGCCTCGGCGCTCCTGCGCTCGAATCTCGAAAGCCTGGGGCTGAGTGCCGCCAGGGCCGCGAAGCTGCGCGCACTCGCGCGCGCGGTTGAAGAAGCCCGCATCGACTTCTCCGCGCCGGTGGACGAGGTGCGCCGCGCGCTCGCCGCGGTCCAGGGCATCGGCGAGTCGGTCGCCGAGTACGTGGCTATGCGGGCGCTGGCGGAGCCCGACGCACTACCCGGCGCGGACCTCGCGCTCCGGCGCGCGGCTGCGCCGCGTGCCGGCACGCTCGAGACCCGGCGCCTGGTCGAGCGCGCGGAAGCCTGGCGTCCCTGGCGCAGCTACGCCGCAATGCACCTGTGGTGTGGCTGAAGCGCGGGCAGGCTCAGTGAAGTCCCGGCGGCGCCGGTTGCGAGGATCCCGGCGAGAAAAGCGCCGCGACGTCCACCGCGTCGAAGCGCCAGGCGCGGTTGCAGAACTCGCAGCGCACCTCGACGTCGCCCCGCTCGGCGAGCAGCGCCTGAACCTCGTCGCCGCCGAGCGCCTGCAGGATCCCCGCGACGCGCTCGCGCGAGCAGGTGCACTGGAAGAAGACCGGTGCTCCCTCGAACAGGCGGATGTCGTCCTCGGGAAAGAGCCGACGCAGCAGCTCGCGGCATGACAGGTCAAAGAGTTCCTTCGGCGTCACCGTTGCGGCGAGGAGTCCGAGCCGCTGCCACGCGTCGTCCGCCTCCGCGCGCCCGGAGGCCGCGCCGGCATCGCCCAGCGCGACGCGCTGCAGCAGGAGTCCCGCGGCGCGGTCCGGCGTCGCGGCGAGCACGAGCCGCGACGGCAGTTGCTCGGAGCGCTCGAAATACTGCTCGAGGCAGTCCGCAAGCCGCGCCGTCACGAGCGGCACGACACCCTGGTAGCGTTCCCCGCCTTCCGATTGCTCAATCGTCACCGCGAGCTGGCCTTCGCCGAAGAGGCCGTCTGCCGGTGCGCCTTCCGGCGGCAACGCCTCGTGGCGCGCGACGCCGCGGATGGCGTGGCGGTGCGTGCACTGGGCGAGCATGAGCCGCACCGGGCCCGGCCCTTCGAACTGCAGCGACAGCCGGCCCTCGAACTTGAGTGCGCCCGCCATCAGCGCCGAAGCCGCCATTGCCTCGCCGAGCGCGGCCGTGACGGCTTCGGGATACGCGTGGTGCTCGATCGCCGCGCGCCAGCTCGAGTCAAGGCGCACCAGGTGGCCGCGGACCGGATGTCGCTCGAACAGGAAGCGATGCAGCAGGTCGCCCGGGGCGGTCATGAGCCCGAAAGCATTTTCTTCAGCAGCTCGTTGAGCTGCGCCGGGTTCGCCTTGCCCGCCGTCGCCTTCATCACCTGGCCGACGAAGAAGCCGAACAACTTTTCCTTGCCCGCGCGGTAGTCCGCGAGCTGGCTGGGGTTGGCGGACATGACCTGGGCGATCGCCTTTTCGATCGCGCCGGTGTCGGTAATCTGGCGCAGCCCTTTCGCGTCGATGATCGCATCGGCGGGCTTGCCCTCGGACCACATCGCCTCGAACACTTCCTTCGCCAGCTTGCCGGAGACCGTGCCGTCGACGATGCGATTCAAGAGGCCCGCGAGGGCAGCCGCGGTCACGGGCGACGCGCCGATCTCGATCCCGTCGCGGTTGAGGAACCCGGACAGGTCGCCCATCACCCAGTTCGCCGAGAGCTTCGCCTCGCCGGAGCCGGTTGCGACCTCCTCAAAGTACGCGGCCAGCTCGCGGCTCGCGGTCAGGACGCCGGCGTCGTACTCGGACAGGCCGTGCTCGCGCGCGAACCGAGCTGCTTTCGCGTCCGGGAGCTCGGGAAGACCCGCGCGGACGTCGTCGATGAAGGCGTCGTCGAGCACGAGCGGCAGCAGGTCGGGGTCGGGGAAGTAGCGGTAGTCGTTCGCCTCCTCCTTCGA
>DATMEC010000196.1:0-2085 GCA_035557125.1 Steroidobacteraceae bacterium | reverse complement strand
GAGACGCTGCGCGCCGAGCTGGCGCGCACCAAGCCCGCCGACCGCAGGGCGGGCCTGAAACCCAAGCTGGTGCTCGCCAGCGCATCGCCGCGCCGCCTGACGCTGCTCGCCCAGGTCGGGGTCGAGCCCGACGCCTTGCGGCCGTCCAGCATCGACGAGTCACCCAAGAAGAGTGAGATGCCGCGATCGATCGTCACCAGGCTCGCGCGCGCCAAGGCCGAGCACGCCCGCGACCTCATCGCCAACGACAAGGACATCGCCGATGCCTACGTGCTGGCGGCCGACACCGTCGTCGCCGTCGGACGGCGCATCCTGGTGAAGCCCCGCTTCATCGAGGAGGCGGTTGCGGCGCTGCAATTGCTGTCGGGACGCTCGCACCGGGTCCTCACCAGCCTGTGCCTGATCGCCCCGGACGATCGCGTGCGCATGAAGATCGTCGACACGCGGGTGCGCTTCAAGCGCCTGTCGAAGGAAGAGATCGAGGCCTACATCGCCTCGCGTGAGTGGCGGGGCAAGGCCGGCGGCTATGCCATTCAAGGCCTGGCGGGAGCGTTCGTGCAGAAGCTGTCGGGCTCCTACACCAACGTGGTCGGCCTGCCCTTGACCGAGGTGGTCAACATGCTGGTCGGGGAAGGCTTTCCCATCCACTTCAACTGGATCAAGATCGGCGAGTCCGACGCCGAATAGCCGGGTGCCGCCGGCACCGTACGGAAGAGCGAGATGGCATCATCGAAGCCGCCGGGCGCGGCAAGCGGCAGTTGTCCCATTTGCGGCCGACCGACAGATCTCCACTACCGGCCTTTCTGCTCGCGCCGCTGCGCCGACGTCGACCTGTCGCGCTGGATGCGCGGAACCTATGCGATACCTGACGCAGCCGAGAGCGAGGACGGCGACAATCCCGATCCGATCGAGCCTGGCGGCGAGAACAAACGCGAAGATTCGTGATCAGGCCCCGCGGTGCGCGGCCGCCTCTTGCAACAGCCTGATCACGTCTGCGTCACTCACCTGTCCGAACAACCGATAAAATGACCCCACTGAACCGAAACGACGCGGCGCACTGAGGCACACGACGTCGTCGGCCTCCTCCTGCAGCATGGCAGCCGCTTCCCGTGACGCCACCGGCACGGCCGCAATCACACGCACGGCGCCACGGCGCCTGATGCTCCGCAACGCGGCTTGCATGGTCATCCCGGTCGCTACACCATCGTCCACGACGATCACGGTGCGCCCCCCGGGCTCGACTGCGGGCCGCACGTCCGCGTAGTCGCGGCGGCGCTGATCGATAACGGCCAGCTCGTGGGCAACCGCGGATCTAACAAAGTCTCCGCTCAATCCCAATTCCTCGACGACCCGGGCGTTCAGCACGGTCTCGGGCGGGTCCCCGTCGGCCACAGCACCGATGGCAAGCTCCGGCTCGTCCGGCGCGCCCAGTTTCCGCACGAATGCAACATCCAGGGGCACATCGAGACGCCGTGCTATTTGGGCGCCCACAGGCACACCGCCGCGTGGCAGGGCTATGACGAGCGCATTGGGGAGGGCCATCTCCGCCAGCCGATCCGCCAGCAACAGGCCAGCCTCGTAGCGGTCCGCAAAGATCATCCTCCGGCGCATGACTGGGTTCTATGGCATTTTGCAGTAGATGTGCCTCGTCAAAATTTACAGAAGGCGTAAAAAATACCTCGTGCCTTCTGGTCTCGCGCAGCTGGTGGAGATTGCATGAAGCTGATCACATTCGAGCACGCCGGTCGCATGAGCTACGGGGCCGTGAAGAGCGCACGCGTTGTTGACCTGGGAAACCGACTGGGCCGCGATGCTCCGACCCTGCTGGATCTGATCGCCAACGAGGTCGAGACCAGGGCGCGCGGCATCGTCGCCCGCGAGCCGGGCGATCTCGCACTGGCCGACATCAGGCTCGAGCGGCCGCTGCCGGCGCCCGGCAAAATCCTGTGCATCGGCATCAACTACCAGGACCGCAACGCGGAGTACCGCGACGGCTCCGACATACCGAAGTATCCGAGCCTGTTCGTGCGCTTCCCCGCCTCCTTCGTGGCGCACGGCGAGCCGCTGATCCGCCCGCCGGAATCC
>DATMEC010000195.1:0-4646 GCA_035557125.1 Steroidobacteraceae bacterium | reverse complement strand
GAGAAGGCCAAGGTCGAGCTGTCCTCGGGCCAGCAGACGGAGATCAACTTGCCCTACATCACGGCGGACGCGTCGGGTCCCAAGCACCTGACGCTCAAGCTGACCCGCGCCAAGCTGGAGTCGCTCGTCGAGGACCTCGTGTCGCGGACAATCGAACCCTGCCGGACCGCGCTGAAGGACGCAGGCCTTTCGATCAGCGACGTCGACGAGGTGATCCTGGTCGGCGGCCAGACCCGCATGCCGCTGGTGCAGAAGGCGGTCAAGGACTTCTTCGGCAAGGAGCCGCGCAAGGACGTGAACCCGGACGAGGCCGTCGCAGTCGGCGCGGCGATCCAGGGCGGCGTGCTCGCGGGCGACGTCAAGGACGTGCTGCTGCTCGACGTGACGCCGCTGTCGCTCGGCATCGAGACGCTGGGCGGCGTCTTGACGCGCCTCATCGAGAAGAACACGACGATCCCGACCAAGGCGACCCAGGTCTTCTCGACCGCCGACGACAACCAGAGCGGAGTGACGATCCACGTGCTGCAGGGCGAGCGCGACCGGGCGAGCGACAACAAGTCGCTCGGCAAGTTCGACCTCTCAGACATCCCGCCGGCCCCGCGCGGCCTGCCGCAGATCGAGGTGACCTTCGACATCGACGCGAACGGCATCCTGAACGTGTCGGCAAAGGACAAGGCGACCGGTAAGGAGCAGAAGATAGTCATCAAGGCCTCGGGCGGGCTCTCCGAGGAAGAGATCAAGCAGATGGTCCGCGACGCCGAGGCGCATGCCGCGGAGGACAAGAAGTTCCGCGAGCTCGCCGAGACGCGCAACCGCGCCGATTCGCTCGTGCACGCGACCGAGAAGTCGATGAAGGACCTCGGCGAGAAGGTGACGGGCGAGGAGCGCGCCGCGATCGAAGCAGCGATCTCGGACCTGCGCAGCGTGCTGAAGGGCGACGACCAGTCGGCCATCGAGCACAAGGCCGAGGCGCTGGCGAAGGCGAGCGCGCCGGTCGTGCAGCGCGCCTACCAGGCGGAGGGCGCCGGCGCGGAGCCTTCGGGTGCGGCAAGCGGCGAGGCTGCTGGCAAGGACGAGGTCCTCGACGCCGAGTTTGAAGAGATCAAGGACAAGGACAAGGGCGGGAACACTCATTAGGAGCGGCTTCGCGCCGTCCGTGAACGACCGCGTCCGCCGGGTGGCTCCAAGCCTCCCGGCGTTCGCGCATGTGGAGCGCCATGTCGAAGCGTGACTTCTACCAGGTGTTGGGCGTGCCGAGAAACGCCACCGAGGAAGCCGTCACCAAGGCTTACCGGCGCCTGGCCATGAAATACCACCCGGACCGCAATCCCGATGACAAGGAAGCCGAGGAACGCTTCAAGGAAGCCAAGGAGGCCTACGAGGTCCTGACCGATGCGCAGAAGCGCGCGGCCTACGACCAGTACGGCAGGGCAGGGCTGGATGCGGCGCGCGGGGCCGGGGCGGGCTTCAGCCCGTCGGACGCTTTCGGCGACATCTTCGGCGACATGTTCGGCGACATCTTCGGCGGCGGGCGGCGCGCAGGGCGCAATGCCGTGTTCCGCGGCGCCGATCTGCGCTACGAGCTCGCGCTCGATCTCGAGCAGGCGGTTTTCGGTACGTCGACGGAAATCGATTTCCAGACCATCAAGGAATGCACGCAGTGCGGAGGCTCGGGCGCCGCGCCCGGGCACACGCCGGTGCCTTGCGAAACCTGTTCCGGTACCGGCCAGGTCCGGATCAGCCAGGGCATTTTCGCGGTCCAGCAGACCTGCCCGCGTTGCAAGGGTCGAGGCTCGATCATCAAGGATCCCTGCCCGGGTTGCGCCGGGCACGGACGCATGCGCACGAACAAGCGGCTATCGGTCAAGGTTCCGGCCGGCGTCGATACCGGCGACCGCATCCGGCTCGCGGGCGAGGGCGAAGCGGGCCGGAACGGCGGCCCCACCGGCGACCTGTACGTCGAGATCGTGGTGCGGGAGCACCCGATCTTCGAGCGCGACGGTGCTCACCTGTCCTGCGAGGTGCCGGTCAGTTTTACGACGGCGACCCTGGGCGGCAGCGTCGAGGTGCCGACGCTCGAGGGGCAAGCCATGATCAAGGTGCCGGTCGGCACCCAGTCGGGGCGGGTTTTCCGCCTGCGCGAGAAAGGCATCAAGCCCGTGCGCGGCGGTTCGACCGGCGACCTGTTCTGCCGCATGGTCGTGGAGACTCCGGTCGACCTCGGCGCCGACCAGAAGGAACTCCTGCGCAAGTTCGAGGCCTCGCTCGCGGCCGACGGCAAGCGGCACAACCCGCGGCAGCGCACCTGGCTCGAAGGTGTCCGCCAGTTTTTCGGGCGTATCGGAAGTTGACATGAATCCAGTCGCCGTACTCGGGATCAGCGGCCGCGTCGGCCGATGCCTGGTTCGCGCCATCCGCGAGTCTCCCGATTTCGTGCTGACGGGCGCGCTCGCGTCGCCTGCGAGCGCCTCGCTTGGGCGCGACGCGGGCGAACTGGCGCAGACCGGCCCGGTGGCCGTGCCGGTGACGGCGGATCGGGACGAGGCGCTTGCCAGGGCAAAGGTCGCCATCGACTTCACGCTGCCTGAAGCCCTGCTCGACAATCTGGCCGCAGCGGAGTCGGCGGGGATCCCGCTGGTCGTCGGCATCACCGGGCTCGATGCGACGCGCCATGCGGCGCTGCGCCGTTTCAGCGAACGCCATGCCGTGCTGGTTGCCCCCAACATGTCGCTCGCGGTCAACCTGCTGTTCGGCCTCGCCGGCCGGGCGGCTGCCGCGCTGCCCCCCGACTACGACATCGAGATCCTTGAGGCACACCACCGCGGCAAGGCGGATGCCCCGTCCGGGACCGCGCTTCGGCTCGGGGAGATCGTAGCCGGCGCGCGCGGCGGCACTCTCGCCGACCATGCGGTTTACGGCCGGCTGGGAAATACGGGCGGGCGTGCGACCGGGGCGATCGGGTTCGCGAGCCTCAGGGCCGGGGACATCGTCGGACAGCACCAGGTGCTCTTTGCCGGCACCGGCGAGACGCTCGAGCTCGTGCACCGGACCACCGACCGCATGACATATGCACACGGCGCGCTCGCGGCCGCCCGCTGGATCCTCGGCCGCCCGCCGGGGCTCTACGGGATGTCCGACGTGCTCGGAATCTGATGTAGAATCGCCGCTCAGGTCGCGGCCCCCATGTAACTAAAAGCTGATGACCGGTGGAGTCCGAGACGGACCCACCCACTGATGTCCTGCGCCTCACGCCGGCGGCCGGCGGGGCAGGGACCGGGAGAACGCCCTGGTGACACCGACACCTGCAGTGCTCGCGCTCGAGGACGGCACGGTGTTTCGGGGCATTTCGATCGGCGCTCCCGGCGTCACGACCGGCGAGGTCGTGTTCAACACCGCGATGACGGGCTACCAGGAAATCCTCACCGACCCGTCCTATGCCCGCCAGATCGTCACGCTCACCTACCCCCACATCGGCAACACCGGCGTCACGCCCGAAGACCTCGAGTCCGACTCGGTGCATGCCGCAGGGCTCGTGATCCGTGACCTGCCGCTGCTGCACTCCAGCTGGCGAGCGAGCCATTCGCTGTCGCAGTTCCTGGTCGAGGGCGAAACCGTCGCGATCGCGGGCATCGACACGCGCAAGCTCACCCGGATCCTGCGCGAGCGTGGCGCCCAGGGCGGCTGCATCGCGACTGCGGACCGCGCCGATGCCGATGTCGCGCTGCGCGCCGCGCGCGCATTTCCCGGGCTCAAGGGTATGGATCTCGCCAAGGTCGTTTCGGCGCGCGCGCCCTACCAGTGGAACGAAGGCAGCATCGATCGCGAGGCGAGCCGCGTGCTGCGGCCGGGCTCCCGCCTGCACGTCGTCGCCTACGACTTCGGCATCAAGCGCAACATCCTGCGACTGCTCGCCGACTACGGCTGCCGCATGACCGTGGTGCCGGCGCAGACCAGCGCCGCCGATGCGCTGGCGCAGGGTCCCGACGGCATCTTCCTCTCGAACGGCCCCGGCGACCCGGAGCCGTGCGACTACGCGATCGCCGCGATCCAGGAATTCCTCGAGACGGACATCCCGGTCTTCGGCATCTGCCTCGGTCACCAGCTGCTCGGGCTCGCGAGCGGCGCGCGCACCATGAAGATGAAGTTCGGGCACCACGGGGCCAATCACCCGGTCCAGGAACTCGCGGGCGGCCACGTGTTGATCACCAGCCAGAACCACGGGTTTGCGGTCGACGAGTCCTCGCTGCCCGCGCGGCTGAAGCCCACCCACCGCTCGCTGTTCGACGGGTCGCTTCAGGGCGTGGCGCGGACCGACCGGCCGGCCTTCGGGTTCCAGGGGCATCCGGAGGCGAGCCCGGGCCCGCACGACATGCGGCCGCTGTTCGAGCACTTCGTGTTCCTGATGGTGCGCCGGCTGCAGCAGATGCTGCGCACGCAGACCGCGGTCGCGGAGGGAGCGGTCGCGCGCTGATGGGCAAGCGCACCGACATCGAGAGCATCCTGATCATCGGCGCCGGGCCGATCATCATCGGCCAGGCCTGCGAGTTCGACTACTCCGGGGCGCAGGCCTGCAGGGCGCTGCGCGAGGAGGGCTACCGCGTCATCCTCGTCAACTCGAACCCGGCCACGATCATGACCGACCCCGA
>DATMEC010000194.1:0-3406 GCA_035557125.1 Steroidobacteraceae bacterium | reverse complement strand
GTTGCCGGTCGCGACGATCATCGTGTCGGTGACGTCCGTGAGCTTCCTCACGTCCATGACCTTCACGTTGACGGCTTTCATGTCCTCGAGTGCGGCGACGGCGATCTTCGTCAGGGCGCCAGGTCCGGTCCTGGTCTTCTTCACGGCGGGAGCGGTGCGTTTTCTCTTCGTTCGCGTGGCGGTCATTCCTTCGTGTCACCTGGCCGGGCGTAGCTGCCCCTGGCGAGGATGATCCTACGCGCCGCCTCGGGCATCAAGTAGCGCGGATCGCGCCCGCCGGCGATGACGGCGCGCACCGCGCTCGAGGAGAGGACGAGCTCCGTGTTCTCGCAGACGTGGACGAGACCCGCGGGAGAGTCCGCCAGCTGCGCCGGGTCCTCGCAGCGCCGCTCGGCCACGAGTGCCGCGGCGAGCCCCGTGGCGGGCAGGCTGGCCTCAGGCCTGCGTGCGACCACGATATGGGCGAGCGATATGAGTTCCGCGGCGCGGTGCCAGCGGTCGATGCCCGCGAACGCGTCCATCCCGACGATCAGCGCGAGCGGCTGCACGCCGCGCTCGGCGCGCAACTCCTCGAGCGTCAGGATGGTGTAGGACGGGCCGGCGCGCCGCAGCTCGCGGTCGTCCACCACGAAGTGCGGATCATCGCCGACGGCGGCCCGGACCATTTCGAGCCGGGTCGCCGCATCGGCGAGCGGCGTCGCGCGGTGCGGCGGTTCGCCGGCCGGCACGAATGCGACGGCTTCGAGGCCGAGCAGTTCATGGAGCTCATGCGCGGTGCGCAGGTGCCCGTAGTGGACTGGGTCGAACATCCCGCCGAACACGCCGAACGGCCGCACGGTCGGATCAGCCGCGCAGCATCGCGGGCGGCAGGCGCACGCCCGAGATCGACGCCACGAGGCCGGTCAGCGAGGTCCAGGGGTCGCCCTTCGACTCCGACTGGCCCTTGACCTGGCGGTCGATGTTCGCTGCGGCTTCGAACCAGGGTTCGATCGGCTGGCCCGCCGTGCGCTTCGCCGCGCGCCTCACCAGCTCCTCGTGACGCTCCTGCGCCGCGCCATGGGCTTTCCTTGCGACGCCGTTTCGCACGTCGGCGAGCGCGCGCAACTCCCGGCACACCGCCCACAGGACGAGTGGCGGCTCCGCGCCTTCGGCCCGCAGGCCCTCGAGGATCCTGAGCGAGCGCGGCGCGTCGCCGGCGAGCGTCGCCTCGCCGAGCTGGAACACGTCGTAACGCGCGCTGTTCGCGACCGCGACCTGTACGGCCTCGACGTCGAGCCGCGCGCCGGGATGGAGCAGCGCGAGCTTCTCGAGCTCCTGCTGTGCGGCCAGGAGATTGCCCTCCACGCGCTCGGCGAGCAGCTCCGCCGCGCCGCGATCGAAGGCGATGCCGAGCCTCGCCGCGCGCTCCGAGATCCAAGCCGGCAGGCGCTTGATCTCGACCGGCGAGCTCAGCGCGAACACGCCGTGCTTTTCGAAGGCCTTGAGCCAGGCGCTCGACCAGACCTCTTTCTCGGGGCGCGCCGTGACGACGAGCAGCAGGTTATCGGGCCCCGGATCGGCTGCGAGCGCCGCCAGCACCGCGGCTCCCTCCTTGCCCGGCCGCGGCGTCGGCATGCGGATCTCGAGGATGCGGCGCTCGGCGAAGAGCGAGAGGGCCTGGTTCGCGTGGCGGATCTCCGACCAGTCGAAGCTCCGGTCGGTGACGAACAGGTCACGCCCGCCGTAACCCTCCGCGCGCGCCCGCGCCCGCACGCAGTCGGCCGCTTCGCCGGTCAGCAGGGTCTCGTCCCCCGCGATCAACCACGCGCGGGCGAGGCTTTTTTCCAGCGTCCGCGCGAGCTGGTCGGTGTTGATGCGCACTGGGTCAATTGTAGCCGTCGTCGAGCGTCGCGAGGAACGCGACGACGTCGTCGATCTCGGCGGGCGTCAGTGCAGGCTCGCCGCCCGCCTTCCGGTCATAAGGCACCTCGCTCGTATTGACGGCGCCGGTCATCCCCGCCGGCAGGTCGTCGAACTTGCCCGTGCCCGCAGCCGTCTTCGGATACCAGGCGCCCGGATGGGTGTCGCGGCGCACGTAGAAATCGACCGCCTCCCGCAGCGTGTCGAAGGCGCCGTTGTGAAAGTACGGCGCGGTGCGCGCGACGTTCCTGAGCGTCGGCACCTTGAACGCGCCGCACAGGTCGCGGCGGTCCGCCAGGTCCTTGCGCTCGGGGCCGCAGAGGCCGTGGTCGAAGAACGCGGGATCGGCGTTTGCGGGGACCGCGGCGTTCCGCGGCAGGCCGACGTTGTCGTAGGTGAAGTCGGTGAAGAGCGGCGGCGAACCGTCCGCGGCGGGTCTGCTCGGGTGGCAGGCTGCGCAATTGCCCTTCTCCGGGTCCTCGAACAGCGCGAGCCCGCGTTCTTCGGCGGGCGACAGCACGGCCCGGCCGGCGAGGAACGCGTCGTACTTGCTGTCGAAGCGGTGAAATTCCGGGTTCTCGACCTCGAACTGCGCAATCGCCGCGGCGAGTTGCGCAACGGCCGCTTCGGGATCGTCGAGCGCCCCGGGGCCGAACACCTCCCGGAAGCGCTGCGCATTCGGCGACCGGGACAGGCGCGCGACCACGTCGGCAGGCGTCGCGTTCGCCATCTCGCGCGGATCGAGGAACGGCTGCTTCGCCTGGTCCACCAGTGTCGGCACGCGGCCGTCGCGAAAGAAGCCGCCGAGCGCGGTGCCCTCCTCGTCGTAGCCGAAGGGTGGCGTGAATCTCGCGTAGCGGATCGACGGCGAGTTGCGGATGCCAGGAACGTCCATCGCCGGCCCGCCCCTCGAGACCAGGTCTCCGGGCGGCGCCGCGTGCGCGAACTCCGGCTCGTGGCAGGTCTGGCAGGACAGGCGTCCCGACGCCGACAGGGTCTCGTCGCGAAACAACTGTTCGCCGAGGGCCGCGACCGGCGACAGGTTGGGCATCGACGGCGCGGCCGCAGTCGTCACGACCTGCGTGTCGCCCGAACACGCGGCGACGCCGGCGATGACCGACAGGAGAAACCCCGCGAAAACTGGCTTGCCCTGCAAAGTGACCGAATCGTAGTGCGAATGATTCCTGTTCACAATGGCGGGCCGAAAGTCCTTGTGCGATAGTCGGGGCCGCATGAACCGCGCCTTGTTCGCCGTCGCCACATTCTGTTTCGCCGCGTCCGCCGCGCAGGCCGACGAGCTGCCCCTGTTCCAGGCGGGGCTGCACGGCGGCTATCGCGTGGGCGGCAGCCTCGAAGACCAGGCGACGGGCGACGACCGCGACCTCGAGGACGATTCGAGTTTTGCGGTGGCGCTGGAGCTGCGCTACGGCCAGGGCGACGACCGTTACTACCAGCTCTGGTACTCGCGCCAGTCCACGGAAGTCGACGACGGCGCCGAGACGCACGA
>DATMEC010000193.1:0-2005 GCA_035557125.1 Steroidobacteraceae bacterium | reverse complement strand
CGCGAAGGCGTGCGGCCCCAGGACCTGCCGCAACGTCGGGTACTCCGCCTCCATCACCTCGACGAGGCGCGCGTAGTACATGTGCGCGTAGATCTCGAGGCGCTCGACCGACGTCAGCTGCCGGGACGGCAGGACGACGGCCGCGAGGTTCCGCGCCGCCCCTGGCAGGAGCCCGCGTGCCGGCCGCGAGCCGACACCCGCCCCCGCCCCCTGCGGATGCATGACCACGGCCTGCATCCAGCGCTCGAGTGTCCCCAGGCTCGGCGTCTGGGCGGGCGCACTCACGCAGCCACCCGCCCCGCAGCGCCGCGGAACCGCGCCGCCTTCCTGACCTCTTGTTGCAGGACGGAAAACCTGGGGACGTTGGCGTCCCATTCGAGCAGCGTTGCGCGACCGCCCGCGCGCTCGTGAAAGCGCCTGTAAAGGTCCCAGACCGCGTCGACCACGCGCCCGTCGTGAGTGTCGATGCAGTGCGTGCCGTTGTCCGTGTGGCCAGCGAGGTGGACCTGTACCACGTGCTCCGCCGGGATCGCGTCGAGGTAGGCGACCGGGTCGAGGTCATGGTTCCGGCAGGTCACATAGACGTTGTTCACGTCGAGCAACAGCGCGCAGTCCGCCTCGAGGGCGAGCCGCGCGATGAATTCTTCCTCGGGCATCGAAGATGCCGCGAAAGTCAGGTAGGTCGACGGGTTCTCGAGCACCAGCGGCCGCTCGAGGTAATCCTGGATCACCTTCACCCGCGACACCATGTGCCGCAGGCCCTCTTCCGTGTACGGCACCGGGTACAGGTCGTGGCCATTCAGGCCTGCGACACCCGTCCAGCAGACATGGTCGCCGAGCCATTTCGCCTGCACGCGCGTGGCGAGCGCCTTCAGCTTGGCGAGGAACCCGAAGTCGATCGGGTCGGTGCTGCCGACCGACAGCGACACCCCGTGCATGACGATCGGGTATCGCTCGGCGATCCGGTCGAGGAAATGCAGCGGGCGCCCCTCCGTGTCGATGAAGTTTTCCGACACGATCTCGAACCAGTCCATGTCCGGCCATTTCGTCGTGATGTGCCGGAAATGCTGCGTGCGCAGTCCGACCCCCAGTCCGAGGTCCGGGAGTCCCCATCGATTCGGCCGGGAGGCCGTCCTGCGCACGTCAGCCGACGGCATCAGCCGCCGTGATGCGACGGATCGACCGGCACGCTGCAACCACCCTTGCCCTTGCAGGAGTTCTTGCCGGCGCAACCGTTGTCGCCGCCCTTGCAGCCGCCCTGGCCCTTGCACGCGTTCTTGCCCGCGCACTCGTGCTTGGCCTTCGTGGCGCAGCCGCCCTTGCCCTTGCAGGAGTTCTTGCCGGCGCAGCCGCCGTCGCCGCCCTTGCAGCCGCCCTGGCCCTTGCACGCGTTATGGCCTTTACAGACGTGGTTTTCGCCGCCCGCCTCTTCGCCGGCGTACGCCACCTGTGCGAGCTCGGCGCCAGCCAGGAGGCCGCCGGTCACGCCCAACATCACCTTTCCGAAATCACGACGATTCATAGACATGTCTTTCCCCTCATGAGTGATACAGACCCGTTGAGCAGCCCAACGGTCATTCAGGAGACCGAGCCGCTAGCCGGAATACTACGCCGCCCCGGAAATATTGGATGCGCGGTTTTGCGGTGCAACAGGACTTAGACTGCCGGTCATGCTCACTCACGCTTTATTGAGGCTGCCCGGCGAGAACTTTGCGCAAGGACTCACCCAGTCGGGCGAAGGCGCGCCGGACCCCGAACTCGCGCTCGAGCAACACCAGCGCTACTGCGAGGCGCTCGCCAACTGCGGCCTGTCGCTCACGGTGCTGCCGGCCGATCCGCACTACCCCGACGGCTGCTTCGTCGAGGACACGGCGCTCATCACCGGGCGCGGCGCCATCGTCACGCGTCCCGGCGCGCCTTCGCGCCGCGGCGAGGTGGGCCTCATCGAGTCGGCGCTGAAGGGCCTCTTCCCGGAGATCCCGCGCATCGTCGCTCCCGGCACCGT
>DATMEC010000192.1:0-6718 GCA_035557125.1 Steroidobacteraceae bacterium | reverse complement strand
CGGCTACCAGTCACGGCCCGGCCAGGTCGGCCCCAAGGAAACGGTGCCCGGCAACAAGTACGACGTCGACGAGCAGGCCCTCGCGGCGCTGGGCGTCAAGTTGATTGCGGGCCGGCCCTTCGAGGCGCATGAGATCCTTCCCCCATCGGAAACGTACGAGGATTCGCCCCAGGCCATCGTGACGAAGGCTTTCGCAAAGGAGCTGTTCCCGAAGGACGAGAATTTCCTGGGCAAGACTTTCTACAACGGGCTTAGCGAGCCCATGACCATCATCGGCGTCATCGAACACATGCATGGCGCCTGGGTGGGCTGGGACAAGCTCGACAACGTCGTGCTGTTCCCGCGCGTGAAGAACGGGCCCACGTCGGTCTACCTCGTCAGGACCGAACCGGGCCAGCGCGACGCCGTCATGCGCGACATCGAGGCGAAGCTCGGCGACTCGAACCCAGGCCGGCTCCTGCGCTGGGTGCGGCCGTTCGACTACTTCATCAACCAGTCCTACCTCGACGACCGCAACATGGCGATCTTCCTGGTGAGCGTGACGAGCGCACTGCTTGCAATCACGGCTCTCGGCATCTTCGGCCTCGCGACTTTCAACGTCTCGACGCGCATCCGGCAGATCGGCACGCGTCGTGCCGTCGGCGCCCGGCGCATGGACATCGTCCGCCACTTCCTGGTCGAAAACTGGATGGTCACGACCGCGGGCGTCGTCGCCGGTTGCGGCGCCGCGCTCGGCATCGGCTATTGGATCTCGGTCGAGTACGAGCTGCCGCGGCTCGACCTCTATTACCTGGTGGGCGGCGTGCTGACGATCTGGCTGATCGGGCTCGCCGCGGCGCTGCAGCCGGCGCGCCGGGCCTCGACGATCTCTCCGGCGGTCGCGAGCCGCACGGTCTGAGCCGGACGGCATAGACTGTGGGAGGCATTGCAACGGTTCCGGGATACGGCGCATCCAAGCCCATGAAGGACAAGCAGCAACAGGGACTTCAGGACAGCTTGGGGGAGCGCACCATACTCGTGATCGACGACAGCGAGGCCGTGCGCACGGCGCTCGACGTCCTCCTGTCGATGCACGGCGCGAAGGTCGTGGCCGCAGACTCCGCGGCGGCGGGGCTCGACGCGCTCACGCGCGAATCCGTCGACCTCGTGATCCAGGACATGAACTTCCGCCGCGAGGCGACCTCCGGCGAGGAGGGCATCGCGCTCTTCCGCCGGATCCGCGAACTGCACCCCGAACTCCCGGTGATCCTGCTGACGGCCTGGACCCACCTCGAGACCGCCGTCGAGCTGGTGAAAGCGGGAGCGGCCGACTATGTCGCCAAGCCCTGGGACAACGCGCGGCTCCTGACGACGGTGAGGAACCTCCTCGACCTGCACGCCGCGCGCGCCGAGAACCGGGCGATCCGCCGCCGCCGCGCGCTCGCGAGGAGCGAGCTCGCGTCGCGTTTCGACCTGAAGGGCCTCGTCTACGAGAGCGAGGCGATGCAGGCGCTCGCCTCGACCGCCGCGCGCGTCGCGCACGCCGACGTGCCGGTGCTGATCACGGGGCCGAACGGCGCGGGCAAGGAAGTGATCGCCGACGTCGTGCAGGCGAACTCGACCGTCAAGGGCGGGCCTTACGTGAAGGTGAACGTCGGCGCGCTGCCGGACACGCTGATGGAGTCGGAGCTGTTCGGCACGGAGGCGGGCGCTTTCACCGGTGCCAAGGCGCGCACCGGCCGCTTCGAGGCCGCGGACGGCGGCACGATCTTCCTCGACGAGCTCGGCAACCTGTCGGCGCAGGGCCAGGCGAAGCTCCTCCGGGTGCTGCAGACGGGCGAATACGAGCGCCTCGGCTCGAACACGACGCGCCGGACCCGCGCGCGCGTGATCGCCGCCACGAACTCCAGCCTGCCGCAGCTCATCAAGGAAGGCCGATTCCGCGAGGATCTGCTCTACCGCCTGAACGTCATCGAGCTGGAGGTGCCTGCGCTCGCCGCGCGCCAGGAAGACATCGTCCTGCTCGCGCAGCACTTCCTCGAGCCCAACTTCACGCTCTCTCAGGATGCGCTGCGCGCGCTTTCCCGCTACCACTGGCCGGGCAACGTGCGCGAGCTCAGGAACGTGATCCACAGGGCCTGTCTCCTTTCGGTGGAGAGCGTGGTCACGGCCAAGGCGCTGGCATTGCCCGTCGCGGCCGAGCCTGCCGACGGGGCGCACATCGACCGCGAGGCGATCGAGCGGGCGTTGCTGGTGGCGGATGGAGTCGTGGCGCACGCAGCGCGCGACCTCGGGCTGTCACGCCAGGCGCTCTATCGCCGCATGGAGAAGCTCGGCCTTAAGGCGCCCGTCGACCCGGGCCGCACGACCGCGAACGTCTAGCGATGGCGACGGCAGTGGTCCTGGCCGCCCTACTCGCGGCGCAGGCCGCGGGTGTGACGATCGAGCGGGCAATCGAAGAAGAAGTCGCTCAGGGTTTCTCGGGCGCGGTGCTCGTCGCGCAGGGCGATCGCCTGCTCGTCGAAGGCGTGTATGGCTCGATGAGCGGCAAGACGCTGCCGGCTGCCGGACGTTTCCTCATCGCCTCTGCCGGCAAGCAGTACACCAGCGCCGCGCTCGCGAAGCTCCAGGACCTCCGACGCCTCGATCTCGACGACCCGATCGCCCGGCATCTGTCCGGAACGCCTGCGGACAAGCGGGAGATCACGATCCGGCAGCTGCTGTCGCACACGTCGGGTCTGCCGCAGGGTTATGGATCGGAGCGCGCGGCCAACGCGGAAGAAGCCACGCGCGAGATTTTCGGCATCCCGCTCACCGCCTCGCCGGGCTCGAAGTTTCAATACTCGAACGAGAATTACCAGCTGGCGGCGGCGCTCGTGGAGGCGGTGAGCGGCCGCAGCTACTCGGCGTTCGTCCATGACGAGTTGCTGCGTCCCGCGGGTCTGCGGGAAACCGGGCAACTCGACGGCCCGGCTTCCGTCGCCCGACTCTCGCCGCTGGCCGGCCCGCTGCCGCCGCGGCTCCTCGACCTGCGTTGGGGCAGCTTCGGCTATTACACGACGGCGGGCGACTTCCACCGCTGGTTCCGGGCGATCCGGTCCGGCGATGTGCTGACTCAGGCGGCCGCGTCGGAGCTCTTCGCGCCGATCGCGAAGATCGGCGAGGGCCATGCGATGCTCGGCTGGTTCACCGGCACGTCGCCTGCCGGAGAGGCGCTCATCTTTACGCGCGGCAACGACGACATTGGAGCGAGCAGCGTCCTGTACGCCTATCCCGGAAGCGACACCGTGATCGTCGTGCTCTCACACGCCGGCCAGAAGACCGACGAGCTCTCCTGGGCCCGGGCCGTGCATAGCCGAATCGAGGAAATTCTTTTCGGAGCGGCCGCCAAGTAAGCTCTCTCCTGGCCGTCGACGCCAACAAGGAGTCCAATGGCAAGCAAGCCGCGCGCCCGCCGGTCGCTCGCCGGCCGCATCGCCGTGGTCGTGGCGGCGACGGCCGCAGCGGTAGCCGCCGTCACGATCGCCTTCGACCGCTGGCTCGCATCGCCGGTTCTGGCCGGCGCCGCGGCGCTCCTCGTTACGCTGCCGCTCGCGATCTGGTTCACCGGCCGCATGTTCAACCGCTGGAGCCACAGCCTGCGTGCCGTCGCGGACGGCATCAGCAGCCTGCGCGACCGTGACTTCAGCGTCAGCGTGACACCCACCGGCCCCGACGAGATCGGCGACCTCACGGCGGAGTACAACTCGCTCGGCGACAGCCTGCGCCGCGAGCGGCTCGACCTGTACCAGCGCGAGCTCCTTCTCGACACCGTCGTGCAGACGACGCCGCTTGCGCTCGTGCTCACGAACCAGAACGACCATATCGTCTTCGGCAACATCGCGGCGCGGCAGCTGTTCCGCGCCGGGCGCAAGATCGAGGGCATCCGCTTCGGGGACCTGCTCGAGAATGCGCCGCAGGTGCTCCGCGAGGCGGTGGAAGGCGGCGTCGACACGCTCTTCACGGTGTCGGAGGGCACGGAGGCGGAGATCTTTCACGTCAGCAACCGGCCCTTCACGCTGAACAGCCAGCCGCACCGGTTGCTGCTCTTCAAGCAGCTCACGCGCGAGATGGCGGCGCAGGAGGTCGCGATCTGGAAGAAGGTGATCCGCGTCATCGCGCACGAGCTCAACAACTCGCTGGCGCCGATCACCTCGCTCGCGCACTCCGGGCGCGAGCTCGCGATCCAGCCGGACACGGCGCGGCTCACCCGCGTGTTCTCGACGATCGCGGAGCGCGCCTCGCACCTCGCGACCTTCATCGACGGCTATGCGCGCTTCGCGAAGCTGCCGCGTCCGCGCCCCGCCGAGGTGCACTGGGGCCCGTTACTCGCGGGACTGAAGGACAGCCTGTCGTTTCGCGTGGTGCAGCCACTGCCCGGTCGGCCAGGCTGGATGGACGGGCCGCAGATCGAGCAGGTGCTGATCAACCTCGTGAAGAACGCGATCGAGTCAGGTTCGCCCGAGGACGAGGTGACGCTCGGGGTCGCCGAGCGCGGCGACGGATTCGCGATCGAGGTGCGCGACCGCGGCAGCGGCCTTTCGGAGGAAGTGCTGCGCGATGCGCTGCTGCCGTTCTACTCGACCAAGCCCAAGGGCACCGGGCTCGGGCTCACGCTGTGCCGCGAGATCGCGGACGCACATGGGGGGCGCCTCTCCATCGCCAACCGCGACGGCGGCGGCGCCGTCGTGACCGTCTGGCTGCCGGGCGCGCAAGCCTGAAGGCCTTCCTACATGTCCGAAAGCATCACGGCGACAGACGAATCCTGTTTCCTCGCCTACGGTATGAGGGCGGCGACAGGAGGTGCCCATGGGAAGATTGCACAACAGGATCGACGGACGGCGCGGCCGGCAAGTCTATGGCGCCGGTTTCGCCAGCAAGGAAGACCTGCTCGAAGATGCGAAGGAATTCGAACGCCTCGGCCAGGCGCGCTTCGGCAACGAGGGGCGTTTCTATGGCGGCTACATCAGCGAGGAGGACGATCATTCGTCCGGCGGGCGCGACACGACCGGTCCGCTCGCGGATGTCATCTCGGAGACAGCCTTGGGAGAACACATGCCGTCGTTTTTCGAGTTCGACTTGACCGGCCTCGGCGGCGAACACGACTTCCTCCGCCCGCTCGAAGGCAAGGTCGTGCTCGCGGTGAACGTCGCGAGCCGATGCGGCCTCACGCCGCAATACACCGACCTCGAGGGGTTGCACGAGGAGTTCGCGGATGAGAACTTCGCGGTCGTCGGCTTTCCCTGCAACCAGTTCGGCGCACAGGAGCCGGGTAGTGCCGAGGAGATCCAGGCGTTCTGCTCGGCGACCTACGGCGTGACGTTCCCGATGAGCGAGAAGCTGGAGGTCAACGGGGCCGGACGTCATCCGCTTTACGCGTGGCTCACCGATCCTGCGAACGGCCATCCCGGCGACATCGAGTGGAACTTCGAGAAGTTCCTGGTCGGACGCGACGGGACGCTGCTCAACCGCTACGCGCCGACCGTGAAGCCGCGCGACAGCGGCCTGATGAACGACATCGCGGCCGCGCTCTGAGGCAGGCTCCGCCGGGAGTCGGCGGGCCTTGGGTGGCAATTCGGCCCCGCGCCGCTTAACATTCCGGGCGCCCAACCGGAGTTCGAAGCCCTTGAGCCGCCTCGCTAAATCCTGCATCGCCGTCGCTGCGCTTGCCATGGTTTCGCTTGCCGCAGGTGCGGATGGCGACGCCGCCCGCGGCGCGAAGCTCGCTTACACCTGCCTTGGTTGCCACGGTATCGAGCACTCCAAGAACGCGTACCCGAAGTACTCGGTCCCGAAGCTCGGCGGGCAGAATGAGACTTACATCGTCGCCGCGCTCTCGGAATACAAGTCGGGCGCGCGCTGGCACCCGACGATGCGCGGCTTCGCGGCCGGCCTGACCGACCAGGACTACGCCGACCTCGCGGCTTACTTCAACTCAGCGACCCCGAAGATCCCGGGCGCCGAGCCCGTCGGGACGCCACCCGAGCAGGCCGCAACCTGCGTCGCCTGCCACGGCAAGAGCGGCGCCGGCACGATGGACGAGTACCCGGACCTCACGGGGCAGCACGCCGACTACATCGTGCAGGCCCTGAACGACTACCGTCTCGGCAAGCGGAAGAACCCGCTCATGCAGCCGTTCGCGCAGCAACTCTCGCAGGACGACATCCGGGCGCTGGCGAAGTTTTTCGCCGCGCAGAAGGGCCTCGGAACCCCGAAGCTTGACTGAGCCGGCGATGGCGAACGTCACGGTGACACGCGAGCAGGAACCCAAGCGGGGTCGCTACGTCGGTCGGATCGCGGGTCACGCCGACGAGGCGGAACTGACCTTCGAGCGCGTGAATCCAGAGCTCATCGTCGCCGACCACACGCTGACGCCCGTTGCGCTGCGTGGGCAGGGCATCGCGACCGTGCTCGTCGAGCACATGGTCGCGGACGCGCGCCGGGAGGGATTCAAGATCCGGCCGCTCTGTCCCTTCGTCGTGGATCTTTTCGATCGTCGACCCGAGTGGTCCGACCTGCGGGCGTAGGGGACGGTCACTTTTGCGGTCTTCCGCAAAAGTGACCGTCCCCTCCTGAAGCGCTACTGCTTCAACTTTTCCAGGAACATCGCCACCGTCCACTGGTAGTAGTCGACGTTGTCGCGCTTGGCGAAGCCGTGCCCCTCGTTGAGCCCGACGAGGTACCAGACCTCGCCGCCGTT
>DATMEC010000191.1:0-2420 GCA_035557125.1 Steroidobacteraceae bacterium | reverse complement strand
GAGGGGCCGCGCGAGACCCTGCTCGCGCGTTTCCGCGAGCTGGGCAACGCGGTTCTCCTTGGGACCGCGAGCTTCTGGGAGGGCGTCGACGTGCGCGGGCACGCGCTCGCGCTCGTGGTGATCGACAAGCTGCCGTTCGCGGCGCCGGAGGATCCGCTGCTCAAGGCGCGCCTCGAGGGCATCCGCCGCCGCGGCGGCAATCCGTTCCAGGAATTCCAGTTGCCGCAGGCGGTGCTGGCGCTCAAGCAGGGATTTGGCCGGTTGATCCGTGACCGCGAGGACTTCGGCGTCGTGATGCTCTGCGATCCGCGCCTCGTGTCGCGCGGCTACGGCCGCCTGTTCATCGCATCGCTGCCACCCGCGCCGGTCGTGACCGGCGAAGAAGAGGCCGCGGGGTTCCTGCGACGCCAGCTCGCGCGCGCCGGCCTCGCGCCCGCCCGGGCCGTCGAGGCATGAAGATCCTGGCCGTGGACGCGGCGACCGAGGCCTGTTCGGCCGCGTTGCTGGTCGATGACGCCTTGACCGAGCGCTTCGAAGTCATCGGACGCGGGCATGCGGGCCGGCTGTTGCCGATGGCGGACGAACTGCTGCGGCAAGCCGCCATTGCGCCCCGCGACCTCGACGCCGTCGCATTCGGCCGCGGCCCGGGCGGGTTCACGGGACTGCGCATCGCGGCGGGCATCGCGCAGGGGCTCGCCGCAGGCGGCGGCAGGCCGGTGGTACCGGTCAGCAACCTCGCGGCCGTCGCTGCCGGGGCCGCGCGCGCGCATGGGCGGGCGCATATCCTCGTTTGCATGGACGCGCGCATGGGCCAGGTCTACTGGGCCGCCTTCGACTGCAGCGAGGCGCGACCTCGCGCGCTCACGCAAGAGCAGCTGTCCGACCCAGGCGCGGTCGAACCGCCGGCCGGCGCGCCGATGTTCGGGGCCGGCCACGGCTTTGCGGCCCACCCTGCACTGGCGGCGCGCCTCTCCGGCGGCCTCACCGGCGTCGACGACACGGCCCTGCCGAGGGCCGGCGACATCGCGCGCATCGGCGCGCTGGATTTCTCGGCGGGTGGCGGGCTCGCCGCGGCGCTGGGACTTCCCGTTTACCTGCGGGACGAGGTCGTACACAGGCGTTGAGGGCCGTGGTGTCATAATTCCTCAACAATGAGCCGTCACTCTGACCGCCTGCGTATGGCGGACACGCGAATACTCGTCGTCGAAGATGAACAACCGATTCGCGACCTGATTTCATTCGGGTTGCGGCGCGCAGGTTGCGACGTCGCGCTCGCCGAGCACAGCCAGGAAGCACTCGCGAGCATTGGTGACCGGAGACCGGACCTCGTCCTGGTCGACTGGATGCTGCCGGACATGAGCGGCCTCGAGCTGGTGCGCACCCTGCGGCGCGATGCGAACACGCGCGATATCCCGATCGTGATGTTGACGGCGCGCGGCGAGGAGGCCGACAAGGTCGCAGGCCTCGAGTCCGGCGCCGACGACTACGTGACGAAGCCTTTCTCCGCGCGCGAGCTCATCGCGCGCATCCAGGCGGTCCTGCGCCGCAGCGCGCCGGTCGGCGAATCGGAGCGCGTGGAGGTCGAAGGCTTGACCCTCGACCAGGCCGGCCATCGCGTGGCTGCCGGCGGCAAGCCGATAGCCCTCGGGCCGACGGAGTACCGGTTGCTGGCTTTCCTGATGACACACCCGGACCGCGTCTACTCGCGCAGCCAGCTCCTCGACCGCGTGTGGGGCGGGAACGTCTACGTGGAGGAACGCACGGTCGACGTCCACATCCGGCGGCTGCGCAAGTTGCTGGAGGAGAACGGCTACGACCGCTTCGTGCAGACGGTGCGCGGGGCTGGCTATCGGTTCTCGGCACAGACAGACTGAGCCATGTTGTCGGCCTGGTCCTTCGCACTGGTCCGGCTGGCCGCGGCGGTTGCGATCGCCGTATTGCTCGGCCTCGTCACGGACCGCATGGCGCTCTGGCTCACGATCGTACTGGGCGGGACGCTCGCCTGGCAGTTCGTCAACCTGTTTCGACTGCAACGCTGGCTGCGCCATCGCGCGCACGAGGACCCGCCGGACATCGGCGGCGTCTGGGGCGACGTCATCGCCGTCATCAACCGGATCTATCGCCGCAAGCAATTCCACAAGCGCCGCGTCCTCCAGCAGTTTCGCCAGTTCAGGCGCTTGTCCGCGGCGCTGCCCGACGGCGTCGTCCTGCTGTCGGCCGGCCGCGAGATCCGCTGGTTCAACCGCACGGCCGCGGACCTGCTTGGGCTGCGCCGCAAGGTCGACGTGGGCATACCGATCGCGAACCTCGTGCGCGACCCGGCCTTTGCCGCCTGCCTCGGCAAGCCCGGGTCGGGCGGCGTCGTGGTGCGTGCACAGGGCTCCGATGCCTGGCGTGCGTTGTTCGTGATCCCGGCTGGC
>DATMEC010000190.1:0-4944 GCA_035557125.1 Steroidobacteraceae bacterium | reverse complement strand
GGAGCGTCATTAATAGTGTCTGTTTGGGGCGGAAATGGGGCCCATCGCCAGCGCTAACGGGCCCGAGAATCAAGGGGATGAGCGGCCCGGATACCCGCGACGAGCGCACTGGCTGGCTGCGGCGGCTGCGTTCCCCCGGGGACACGGACTCTGCCGGAATCGCCCGGGACCTCGAATGGCTCGAAGGGCCCGGCCGGACGCTCCTGACCGCGGATGACCCCCGCTACCCGGTGCAGCTCGCTGCCGTGCCTCGCATGCCGGCCGCCCTCTTCGTCCATGGCGACCCAGCCCTCTTGGCGCGGCCGCAGGTGGCGATCGTCGGCAGCCGCTCGGCCACGGCCGCCGGCTGCGAAGCCGCCTTCAGTTTCGCCGCGCGGCTCGCAGCGCACGGGTTTGCAGTCACGAGCGGACTCGCCACGGGAATCGACGCGGCCGCGCACCGTGGCGCGCTCGCGGCGGGAGGCGTCACGATCGCAGTCTGCGGCACAGGCCTCGACAGCGTGTATCCATGCACGCACGCGCGGCTCGCCGACCAGATCGCGGCGACCGGCGCGCTCGTCAGCGAGTTCCCGACGGGCACGCCGCCCGTCCCGAACAACTTTCCGCGCCGCAACCGGCTGATGTCCGGCCTGTCGCGCGGCGTCCTCGTGGTCGAGGCCGCGGCACGCTCCGGCTCGCTCATCACGGCACGCCTCGCCGGCGAGCAGGGCCGCGAAGTGATGGCGGTCCCCGGCTCCATACATAATCCCCTCGCGCGCGGCTGCCACCGGCTCATCAAGGAAGGCGCGGCGCTCGTCGAGTCCGTCGACGACGTGCTGGCTGCGCTCGGCGCATCAAGGCTCGAAAGCGCGATGGATTGCGCATCCGAAGCGCGCGAATCCGCAGGAATTCCGCAAGGCAAGTTGGACAGCGACGTGGAAATGCTGTTGAATGCGCTCGGCTTCGGGCCGACGGATCTCGACCGGCTGGTGGAACGAACCGGGATGTCCGCACGGTCCGTCCTCTCGAAGCTGCAGTTGCTCGAGCTCGAAGGTCGGGTCGAGATCCTGGCCGGCGGGCGGTACAGCCGGACAACAGCGAGGCAGGACCGATGAAGGACAGCGTGCTCGACATCCTGATCCACCTGTTCGAGAACTTTCTGGATGCCGAGGACGACTCCACACCGGGCCGGGACGCGCTGAAGAGCGAGCTGGAACAGGCGGGTTACCCGGAAGCGGAAATCGAGCGTGCGCTCGTCTGGCTCGAGAGCCTCGCAACGGACCCGGATCGCGCCCTCGGCGAGGGCACGGCTCGCGCCGTGCGCGTCTTCAGCGGCTCGGAGCAGGTCCGCCTCGACACCGACGTGCGCGGCTACCTGTTGCACCTCGAGAACCTGGGGATCCTCTCCGCCCCACAGCGCGAGGTGGTGATCGACCGGCTGCTGGCGCTCGAGGCCGACGACATCGACATCGAGCAGCTCAAGTGGGTTGTTTTGATGGTGCTTTTCAGCCAGCCGGGGCAGGAGAACGCCTACCAGCGGATGGAAGACCTGGTCTTCGACGAGCGCCGGGATGCCATGCACTGAACGCCACGGCCCCGCGCGCTACGAGGAGCCGCGGCCGTGCCCGCGGCTTTAGCGTCTCTGGGGACCTGGCGTTGAATCTGCAAAAATGAGCGCAAATCTCGTCATCGTCGAGTCGCCGGCCAAGGCGAAAACCATCAAGAAGTACCTCGGACCCGACTTCGAGGTGCTGGCCTCCTATGGCCACGTCCGCGACCTCATCGAGAAGGAGGGCGCGGTCAACCCCGAAAACGACTTCGAGATGAAGTACCAGCCCATCGAGAAGAACCGCCCGAAGGTCGACGCAATCGAGCGCGCCATGAAGAAGGCGGACGCCCTCTATCTCGCGACGGACCCGGACCGCGAGGGCGAGGCAATTTCCTGGCACCTGTACGAGATCCTGAAGCAGCGCGGCGCGCTCGACGGCAAGGACGTCAACCGGGTCCGGTTCTACGAGATCACGAAGAACGCGGTTCGCGAGGCGGTCGCGCGGGCCGAGAAGGGCGTGAACGGCGACCTCGTCAACGCCTACAAGGCGCGACGGGCGCTCGACTACCTGGTCGGGTTCAACCTCTCGCCGCTCCTGTGGAAGAAGATCAAGCCCGGGCTGTCCGCGGGCCGCGTGCAGAGCGTCGCGCTGCGACTCATCTGCGAGCGCGAAGCCGAGATCCAGAAGTTCCAGCGGCAGGAATACTGGACCGTCGAGGCCGACGCGTCGAAGGAGTCGGCGCACTTCGCCGCGCGGCTCACCGAGTTCCGCGGGGAGAAAGTCGAGGCGGACGCGCAGAAGGCGCGCTTCTCCATCACCAACGAAGGCGACGCACGCGACGTCGAGCGCACTGTCCTCGCCGCGGCGAACGGGGTGCTCACGGTCGAGAGCGTCGAGCGCCGGCCCAAGCGCCGGAACCCGCCGCCGCCGTTCACGACGTCCACGGTGCAGCAGGAGGCCGCGCGCAAGCTCGGCTTCACCGCGCGGCGCACGATGCAGACGGCGCAGCGGCTCTACGAGGCCGGCTACATCACCTACATGCGCACGGACTCGGTCAACCTTTCGGCCGACGCGGTGCGCGAGATCCGCGAGACCATCCAGGCGCAGTTCGGCAAGCAGGCGCTTTCCGACGGCGTCAACGAGTACAAGACGAAGGCGAAGAACGCCCAGGAGGCGCACGAGGCGATCCGGCCGACCGTCGCCGCCGAGACCCCGCAGAAAGCGGAGCGCGACATCCACGACGAGGACCAGCGCCGCCTGTACGCGCTGGTCTGGAAGCGCGCGGTCGCCTGCCAGATGGCGCCTGCGGTGTTCGACACGGTGGCCGTCGACCTCGTCGCCGGGGACCCGCAGGCCGCAACCGGTGCAAACCGGCACGTCTTGCGCGCGAACGGCCAGACGCTGCTCGAGCCGGGTTTCCTGGCCGCCTACCACGAGGACCACGACGAGGACGAGACCGACGTCGAGAGCGAGGACGAGAAGGCACTCCCGCCGCTGGCCGAAGGCGAGCGCGTGACGCTCGAGGCGATCCGCCCGGAGCAGCACTTCACGCAGCCGCCGCCGCGCTACACCGAGGCGAGCCTCGTGAAGTCCCTCGAGAGCCACGGCATTGGCCGGCCGTCGACGTACGCCTCCATCATCGAGACGCTGCGCTACCGCAAGTACGTCGAAATGAGCGGGCGTGCCTTCATACCCACCGACATCGGCAAGATCGTCAGCAAGTTCCTGGTCAAATACCTCGGCAACTACGTCGAATACGGCTTCACCGCGCAGATGGAGGACGTCCTCGACGAGATCAGCAACGGCGAGAAGGAGTGGCACGTCGAGCTCGGCCGGTTCTGGAAGCCGTTCATCAAGGAAGTCGAGCACGTCCAGAAGAACGTGACGCGCGAGGAGGTCGCCGAGTCGCGCGAGATCGGCAAAGATCCGGTCAGCGGCAAGCCGATCAGCGTGCGCATGGGCGCATACGGACCGTTCGTGCAGCAGGGCACGCGTGACGATCCCGAGAAACCGCGCTTCGCGAGCCTCCTGCCCGGCCAGCACATGGACGACGTCACGCTCGCCGACGCGCTGAAGCTGCTTTCGCTGCCGCGCGACCTCGGCCACGCGCAGGACGGCACGCCGATCAGCGTCGGCCGCGGCCAGTACGGGCCGTACGTGAAGTACGGCGCCAAGTACGCCTCCATCAAGGAGGACGACCCGTTCACGCTCGACCTCGCGCGCGCGATCGAGATCGTCGAGGCGAAGGTCCGCGCCGACCGCGAGCGCACGATCCTGGATTTCCCGGAGGCCGGGCTCCAGGTGCTGAAAGGCCACTACGGCCCCTACGTCACGGACCGGAAGAAGAACGCGAAGGTCCCGAAGGACCGCGACCCGGCATCGCTGACCCTTGAAGAGGCCCAGGCATTGATCGCGGCGGCGCCCGAGCGCAGGGGCCGCTTCGGCCGGCGCGCAAAGGCCGCGGCGCCCGCCGCTGCGCCAGCCGAAGGCGTGACGGCGCCGGCCAAGGCGCCACGGGCACGCAAGAGGGCGGCTGCAACCCCGGCCGAAGCGCCGGCCGCAGCCTCAACCCGGAAGCCGGCAAAAGCCGCGAAGCCTGCCAAGTCGAAATCGACCAGGAAGAAAAAGCCCGCGGCGAAGAAGGCGGCCGCCCAGGATCCGCCCGCGGGAACGTGAGTCGTGACTGACCGCGTCGCCGTGCGCGAGTGGCTCTCCGGCCTGCAGGAGCGCCTCGTCGAGGCGATCGAGCGTGCCGATGGCGTGGCCAGCTTCGGCAGCGACCGCTGGGAGCGCCCAGGGGGCGGCGGCGGTGGCGAATCGCGCGTACTGAAGGACGGTGCGCTCATCGAGCAGGGCGGCGTCAACTTCTCGGATGTAGCGGGCGCGAGCCTGCCCGCCTCGGCCACTCACGACCGGCCGGCGCTCGCGGGCGCGCCGTACACCGCGATGGGCGTCTCGCTGGTGTTGCACCCGAAGAACCCGCACGTGCCGACGACCCACCTGAACCTCCGGTACTTCATCGCTGAGCCGGCGGGCAGTGCGCCCGCGTGGTGGTTCGGCGGCGGCTTCGACCTGACGCCGTACTATCCCGTGCGCGAGGACGTGCTCCACTGGCATCGCACCGCGCGCGACGCCTGCGAGGGAGTTCCGGGCCGCTATGACAGGTACAAGGCCTGGTGCGACCGCTATTTCTACCTGCCGCACCGCAACGAGACGCGTGGAGTCGGCGGGCTCTTTTTCGACGACCTCAACGAGCCGTCGTTCGAGGCCTGCTTTGCATTCGCGCGCGCCGTGGGCGAGGCGTTTCCGCGGGCCTTTCTGCCGATCGCGGAGCGGCGCTGCGACACGCCCTTCGGGGAGCGCGAGCGCTCGTTCCAGCTGCTGCGGCGCGGGCGCTACGTCGAGTTCAACCTGG
>DATMEC010000189.1:0-4718 GCA_035557125.1 Steroidobacteraceae bacterium | reverse complement strand
ACGACGTTCCAGTCGCGGGTCAGCAGGAGATTCTCCTGCGTGCGGTCGGTGTTGTGCACGAGCACGTCGAACACGTTCATCAGGTTGTACTGCGGCTCGACGGGACACCAGCCGTCGGGCGCGAGCTTCTCCTCGATCATCCGGCGCGCGTTGATCGAGTCCTCGATCCAGAACTGCACGGCGCTCATGCGGCCGCCGACTTTTCGCGCCACCGTCACAGGGACCATGTCGAGGCCGAGCAGCCGGTCGAGCGCGTAGGCGGCGACGTCGTACTCGAAGCGGTCGCCCTCGTTCAGCGATTTCGTCGAGTGCCCGGCGCCGAAGTCCGTCGAGAGCTGCTTGGCCACCGCGCGCATCTCGACACCGTCCTTGCGCAACGTGATGCGCTGCGGCTCGGTGATGCCCGCCGGCAGGTCCTCGGAAGCGACGATCTCGGCGGCGGCGAGCCAGGCGGCGAGCGAGTCGTCATCGAGCCCGCCCGGCCGCGGCCCGACGGCGCGCGCAAGCGCTTCGGGCGGCGCCAGCTCGCCGGGGCGGTCGGCATAGCTCGCGCCGATTCTCCCGCCTTCGATGACAAGCGCCGCGGGCCGGCCCTGGTAGGCCTCGGCGAGCATGCCGGTGTCGAGCAGGATCACCCGGCCGTCGAAGCGGCTCGCGACGCGTCGCGTCGGCGTCACCGTGTGGCCGACGACGAGGCGCGCGGCACCGAGGCGCGCGAGCACCCTGGCAAGGTTCTGGTCCTCGGTGAACAGATGGCAGAGTGCCTGGCCGCGGTACCACGTCGGTCCGGCAGTCGTGAAGACGGGCGCTTCCTGCAAGTGGGCGAGGGTGGCCGACTCGGCGGCGGCGCCAGCCGCCGCGAGCGCCTCGGGGCGCTTGCGGAAATCATCGGGCCCGGCCTGCGGATGCGCTGCCTGCAGGCCCTGCCACGTCTCGAGGTACGCGGCGAGCCCGGCGCGCAGTGCCGCGTTTGCGCCGTCGAGGCCGAGTTCCGCGACGAGCGGCGGCAGGCCGCCGTGCGCAAAGGCCGTGTCGTTGACGACGAGCACGAATGGCCGTGCCAGCAGCCAGGCGCCGTAGGTCCCGGACGGCGAGAACGCCTGCCGGTGCGCAAAGTAGCCGGGCGGGAAGCGCGCGTCGAAATCGGAGCGCACCGCTATCGGCTCGCGCTCGGCGGCCCGGGTCCACGCGGCCTCGCGCAGCGCGGCATCCTCGCGCCCGGCGAAGGCCGCGTATTCGCCGGCGCTGACGTAGCGCAGGTCGCCCACGATGTTCATGACCTCGTGGTTGCCGAGCACGACGTGTACGGCGCCGCCGGCCGCGCGGGCCTCGCCCTCGAGCCGCATCAGGAGATCGAGCACCTTGCGCGAGTCCGCGCCGCGGTCCACGAGGTCGCCGAGGCTGACGAGGTGCGCATCGCCGCCTTTCCAGCGCAGTTCGCCATCGACGATGCCCTGCGCGCGCAGGAGCGCCGTGAGCGCGTCATAGGCGCCGTGCACGTCGGCGAAGGCGACGACCCGCCGCGCACCCTCAACGCGATACGGGGAATCCGCGACCGCCGCGCCGCACGGCAGCGCCACGGTGGTGATCGCAAGCCAGAGGGTAAAGGCGACCCGGGCGAAGCGTGCGCGCATGAGGCGTATCATGCGCGCGTCACGGCGGCACGGACCAGCGGATGACGACACGGGCGGGCAAGATGATGCTGCAGGGCAGCCCCCTGTTCCGGGGCCTGCCGCCCGCGACGCTCGAGCGCATGGCTGCGCTCGCGACGCAGCGTGGCTATCGCCGCGGCGAGATCGTGTTCAGCGCCGGCGACGCGGGCGATTTCCTGTTCGGCGTGGTGAGCGGGCGCATTCGCATCAGCACGGCCAACGCTGACGGGCGCGAGGTCTTCCTCAACATCATGGTGCCGGGCGACACCTTCGGCGAGATCGCGCTGCTCGACGGCGGTACGCGCACCGCGACCGCGACGGCGATCGAGGCCGCCGAGCTGGTCTCGATCCGGCGCGAGCCGATCTTCGAGCTGCTCGAGCGGGAGCCGAAGGCCGCGCTCCAGCTCCTGCGACTGTGCGGTGAGCGGCTGCGCTGGACGAGCGGCCTGCTCGAGGATGCGGCGTTCCTCGACGCGCCGGCGCGGCTCGCGAAGCGGCTGTTGTCGCTCGGCGAGTTGCACGGCGAGGATTCCGCCGGCGGGCGCGTGGTGCGGATCTCGCAGGAGGAGCTTGCGAGCTTCCTCGGCGTCTCGCGACAAGTGGTCAACGAGCAGCTGCAGGGCTGGAAGGCGAAGGGCTGGGTCACGCTGGGCCGCGGCACCGTCACGGTGCGCGATGCTGCAGCGCTCAGGAGCGCGATCAGCGCCGGTCGAGAATGATGATCGGGTCTTCCGGTTCCGAGTTTCCGATCCTGGCCGAGTAGACGAAGGACTGGCCGTCGCTCACCGCTTCGGCGATGCGCACGGCCTTCGTGCCGCCCGCGGGAACCGTGAATGTCGCCACGGGACTGCCGCAGCCTCCGTCCAGGAACGGCGCCTCGCCGGACGTGCAGGTAATCACGAGAGGCTGTTCTGAATCGTTGTGGAACGTGAGGATGCTGCGCTCGCTCGCGTGGTGGCGCGTCATCGTCTTTCCGTTCAGGACCGTCATGTCGAACGTGAGGTTGATGCCCGGTGTTCCTGGCGTTGTCATGTCGATCTCCCCGTGATCAGATCATGTTGCGGATGTCGTTCAACTCCGGTGCCGACTTCAGGAAAACTTCGGAATAGCCGAGTTCCCGCGCGCGCCGCACGTGGAACGCGGCACGTTCCTTGTCGCCGAGCCCCAGTTCTGCCAGCCCCACGTAATAGTGCACGTCACTGTCGTTATCCCCGTCGGCCAGGGCGTTCTCGATGCACTGCCGGACCCGATCCCCGCGCCGGAGCCGGGTTGAATAATACGCCGTCTGGGCCTGGTTGATCGCGAGCTTCGGGTTGACCGCGAGTTCCGCCTCGGCGAGTTCCAGTGCCCGGGCATAGGCCTGCTCGGCCTCCGCCGTCTGGCCGTCGAACAGGAGCGCGTCGGCGAGGTTGCCCCAGGGCCTGTGGTCGGACGGCTTGAGCTCCGTCGCCTTGCGGAACATTTCCGCCGCTTCGCCGAACCGGCCGTGGTAGTAAAGGCCCGTTCCGGCGTTTGAGTACGCGGTGCGGGTCGGCTCGATGGCGAGCGAGCGGGAGAACGTATCGGCCGCCTGCTCGAAGTCGCCGGCATAGAGATAGGCCGCGCCGAGGTTGTTGAGTGCCGAAGGGTTGTCGGGCTCGAGCACGATCGCGCGCTGCCACGGCGCAATGGCGTCGCGCACACGCCCCTGCCGGAACAGGAAGCTGCCGTACTCCACGTGCGAGGCGGCGTAACGTGGCTGCGCTTCGATCGCGCGCTCGAGCGTGCGCTCCGCCTCGACGGCCTTGCCGGCATCGGCAAACGCTGCGGCGAGCCCAATCAGGGCATCCGGAGACTCGGGGACGATGGCGAGCGCACGGCGATAGGCGGCCTCGGCCTCGACCGCATTTCCGGTCACGAGCCGCAGGCTTCCGACCGCTTCATGGACTTCGTAGGCGGTGGAGTCGAGCGCCTGTGCGCGTGTGCAGGCTTCCTCCGCCGCGGCGACGTGCGCCGGCACGCGATCGAGGAGGAAGCGCTCGACGCGCGTCTGGCAGAGCCCGGCCTGCGCTCGCGCGAAGTCCGCTTCTTCCGCCAGCGATCTCCGAAAGAGCTGCTCCGCAGCGTCGAGGGTACGCGCGGTCTTCGGCTTGTGAAGGTACGAGAGCCCCTGAAGGTAGAAGTCGTACGCCGCGATGTCGCCAACCGGCCGCGGTGCCGGCGCAGCTTCGGCATCGATGCTGAGGATCCGCTCCAGGGCAGCGAGCACCTGCGTGCCGATCTTGTCCTCGATCGCAAGATAATCGCCGGTTGACTCGTAGGAATTCGACCACTGGTTGGCTCCGGTCGTGCGATCGACGAGCGAGGCATGGACGCGCACGAGGTCGCCCTGGCTCCGGACACTGCCTTCGACGATGTAGTTCACGCCCAGCGCGTCGGCGATGCCACGCACGTCGACATCCTTGTCCTTGAAGGCGAACGCGGACCGGCGCGGGGCGACGCGCAGTCCCGGTATGCGACTGAGGCGGTGGATCAGCTCCTCGGCGAGGCCGTCGCCGAGGTAGTCGCTTGCGGGATCACCCGTCATGTTGATGAACGGCAGCACGGCGATCGAACCCGGCGGAGCGCTCGATTCGGGCTGCACGACCTCGCCGAGCGTCCGCCCGGTCGTGGGCACCGGAATTTCGCGCCAGAAGAGTCCGAGTGCAGCGACGGCCGCGAATGCCGCCATGACCGCGGCAACGCGCACGGCGTGGCGCGAGGCGAGTCGCGCAACGGAGGCACGCAAGCGCCCGCCGGCGCCTTCCGGTGCCGGCAGCACCTCGAAGGTCCGCACCGGCCCCGCGATGTTCTTGACCCGGCGCGTGCCGGCATCGACGTAGCGCGCCGGGATCTTGAGGTGCACCTGGTCGTAGACCGTGCCCGAGATCAGCACGCCGCCGGGCTTCGCGAGCGCCTGCAGCCGCGCGGCGACGTTGACCGCGTCGCCGGCTACGCCGTCGTTGCTGCCGATGACGTCGCCGAGGTTCACGCCGATGCGAAGGCGCATCTGCTTGCCTGGCGCAATGCCGGTGTTCTGGCTGGCGA
>DATMEC010000188.1:0-2380 GCA_035557125.1 Steroidobacteraceae bacterium | reverse complement strand
GAGGCCGAAGGCAAGCTGGCGGCACTGGTAGCCCTGCAAGCCCGCCGCGGGGTCGATGTCGGCACGCAGGATCTTCTCGGGCTCGTGCGCTGCGACTTCCTCGATGTTCATGCCGCCCGCGTCCGAGGCGACGAATGAAATTCGGCTGCGGTCGCGATCGAGCAGCAGCGACAGGTAGAGTTCGCGCTCGATGGCGCTGCCCGATTCCACGTAGACGAGGTCGATCGGCAGGCCGGCTGCGCCCGTCTGCGGCGTCACCAGGCGCTCGCCGAGCATCGCCGCGGCGGCCTTGCCGGCTTCCTCCGCCGAACGGCAGAGCTTCACGCCCCCGGCCTTGCCGCGTCCTCCGGCATGTACTTGCGCCTTGACGACCCACACTGATCCTTTCAATTCGTGCGCCGCTGCGACCGCCTCCGCCGGCGTCGCCGCGACCCGGCCCTGCGGAACGGGCACGCCGTAGTCCGCGAAGACGCGCTTCGACTGGTATTCATGAAGGTTCATCACAGCATTGTAGCGGCTGGCTTGAACCGCGTCGCAAACGCGGGCCGCGCCGCGGGTCCACCGAGGGTCGCGTGCTAAAGTGCCGCCGTGCAAAAGCCGGCGGAAATCGAGAGAACGTCTGGCGATACCGAGCTCGCCTGGCGCGTGCTCGGCCTGCTGAACCTCTACCGGCTCGCCGTTCCCTCTGTGCTGATAGCGCTCGCGCTGCTCGCCCACCGGCCGCAGTTGCTCGGCGCGGCATCGCCGGCGCTCTATCTCTATGCGCTCTTCGCCTGGTTCGCAACGGGTGTCGTCTGCATCGGCCTCCTGAAGTCGCGCTGGCCGAGCCTGCAAGCCCAGGCCTTCATCCACGTCGCTTTCGACGTCATTGCCGTGTCGGCGCTCCTCCTCACGAGTGGGGGTGCGGCGAGCGGCGCGGGACTGCTCCTCATCATGCCCGTCGCGGGCGTGAGCCTCCTCTTGCCGCCGCGCATCGCGACGACTGTCGCCGCGATCGCCGCGCTGTGCGTGCTCGGCCAGCAGATCATGTTGCTATTCCGAGGCGCGACGGATTCGTCCGACCTGACCCAGGCGGGGCTCCTCGGCGGCGTCATCCTGATCGCCGCACTCGCGGGGGCGCCGCTGGCCGGCCGCCTGCGCGAGAGCGAGGCGCTCGTGCGCCAGCGCGACCTCGACCTCGCGAACCTGGCAGAGCTGTCGCAGTACATCGTCGAGCGCCTGCGCGAGAGCCTCGTGGTCGTGGACGAACAGGACCACATCCGCCTCATCAACGAATCGGCGCGCCAGATCCTCGGCGGCGATGCGACGGCGAGCGCGCTGCTCGGCGAGGTTTCGCCGCGTCTCCTCTACCTGCTGACCATGTGGCGGCAGAGCGGACCCGATGCCGACACGACCGGCGGCAACCTGCTCGCGGTCGACGGACTGCGCGAAGTCCGGCCCCATTTCGCGCCGCTCGGCACCGGCCAGCCGCCGCCGGTACTGATTTTCCTCGAAGACCTGACCGCCCTCGACGACCGCATCCACCAGTCGCGGCTCGCCGCGCTCGGCCGGCTGTCGGCCTCGATCGCGCACGAGATCAGGAACCCCGTCGGGGCGATCAGCCACGCCGCCCAGCTCCTCGGCGAGGACGCGGGCCTCTCCGATCCGAACCGGCGCATGAGCGACATCATCCGCGCGAATGCGGAGCGGGTCAGCACCATCATCGGCAACGTCCAGCAGCTTGCGCGGCGCGAGAGCACGCGGCCCGAGCGCATGCCGATCGGCGAATGGCTAAGCGATTTCGTGGGGGAGTTCATCAGCACGGGCGGCCACGAGGCCGGCCAGTTGACGTCGGAGATACCCGATCCCGACCTCGAGGTGCGCGTCGATCCCTCGCACCTGCGCCAGATCCTCTGGAACCTCTGCGAGAACGCCTTCCGCTACTCGGTCAAGGCGCCCGACGACTCGGTCGAGGTCCGCATCGGCCGCCTCGCCGGCAGCAACCGTCCGTTCCTCGAGGTGCTCGACCGCGGGCCGGGCATCGATTCGACGATCAGCGACCGCATTTTCGAGCCGTTCTTCACCTCGCGCGCGAGCGGCACCGGGCTTGGCCTGTTCATCGCGCGCGAGCTCGCCCAATGCAACCGGGCGCTCCTCGTGTTCGAGCCGCGCACAGGCGGCGGCAGCATCTTCCGCATCGTGTTCTCCGATCCGCAGCGCTGGGAGCAGACCTGACCGGCCATGACGAACCCGCACGCCCTGATCGTCGACGATGAGCCGGACATCTGCGAGCTGCTGTCGCTGACGCTCGCGCGCATGGGCATCGACACGAGTGCCGTTCACGACCTCGCTGCCGCCCGGCGCGAGCTGCAGGGCTCGCGCGACTTCGCGCTCTGCCTCA
>DATMEC010000187.1:0-4959 GCA_035557125.1 Steroidobacteraceae bacterium | reverse complement strand
GAGGTCGCGGATCCTGAGTGCCAGCAGCTCGGCCTGGAGCTGGCGCTTGCGCTCCATGCTCTCCTGGTAGCGGCGCGCGATGCCCGCCTGCCGCTGCAGGTGGCGTATCTGCTTGTCGACCTCCTCGCGCAGGTCGTTGAGCCGCTCCAGGTTCTCGCGCGTGTGCGAAATGCGGTTCTCGGTCTCCCTGCGACGGTCCTTGTACCGGGAGATCCCCGCCGCTTCCTCGACGAACGACCGCATGTCCTCGGCACGCGCTTCGATCAGGCGCGAGATCATTCCCTGTTCGATGATCGCGTAGCTGCGTGAACCGAGCCCGGTGCCGAGGAACAGGTGGGTGATGTCCTTGCGGCGGCACTTGGAGCCATTGATGAAGTAGGTCGAGTTGCCGTCGCGGGAAACGAGGCGTTTCAGCGCCACCTCGGCATAGTTGGCATAGGGCCCCGACAGCTTGCCGTCGCTGTTGTCGAACACGAGCTCGACCGAGCCGCTGCCGATCGGCTTGCGGCTGCGCGATCCGTTGAAGATCACGTCCGTCATCGAGTCTCCACGCAGGTGCTTGGCCGAAATCTCGCCCATGACCCAGCGCACGGCATCGATGATGTTGGACTTGCCGCAGCCGTTCGGGCCGACGACGCCGGTGAGGTTGGACGGAAAGGAGACGGTGGTGGGATCGACGAACGACTTGAAACCGGCGAGCTTTATCCTGGCAAGGCGCATTTCGGCTAGTGTAGATTAACGGCCCGCAATTGACGACGACCGGTTCCACTTCGAATGAGCAAGGCAGCGCCTTCCCACGAGATCGAATTGTTCCCGAACCCGCAGCCGGGTCGCGACTATACGATCCGCATGCGCATCCCGGAGTTCACGTGTCTCTGCCCGCGCACCGGGCAGCCGGATTTCGCGACGCTGGAACTCGAGTACGTGCCGGACCAGCTCTGTGTCGAGCTCAAATCGCTCAAGCTCTATGTCTGGTCGTTCCGCGATCGCGGCGCCTTCCACGAGGCGGTGACCAACGAGATCGCGGACCTCCTGGCCACGACTCTCCAGCCGAGGTTCCTGCGGCTCACCGCGCACTTCAACGTGCGCGGAGGCATTTATACGTCGGTTGTCGCGGAACACCGACAGGCCGGCTGGAGCGCGCCGCCCCCGATCGTCCTTCCCTGACGCATTTCGCGGCGAAGCCGCCGCTTTTTTCGGCACTGGACCCCGGGCGAACGAGGGCTATAATCCGGCGCTCGATTTAACAGGCTGCGGAGAACTTGATGCCTGCCAAGAAGGCTGCCCGACCCAGGAAACCTGCTGCAAAGGCCGCGCCACGCAAGGCGCCCGCCCCCCGCAAGGCCGCGCCACGCAAGCCCAAGCCCACGGCCGCCCGCGCCAAGCCCGCGAAGTCCGTCAAAGCCGCCAAGCCCGCCAAGGCCAAGACTCACGCCACCGTCACGACGGCCCGTCCGGCAAAGTCCGGCAATCACGCCCCGGTGGTGCGCGAAGCGCCCGTCATGAAGCCGAAACTCCCGGCCCCCGCGCAGGTCGCCGAAGGACGAACCACCTTTACGGGCATGCAGGCTCGCACCGCGCGGCGCTTCGGCCCGATCGACGACGACGAAGACGGCACCGGGTCGCACAACCTGCTGCTCGGGCCACGCAATGTCCGCCCCTACCGCGAGCGCAAGGGCGAGTTGTACATGGGCCGCGACCAGCTCGAGCACTTCCGGGGAATCCTGAGCAGCTGGAAGCGCGACCTGATGGAAGAAGTCGACCGCACAATGCTGCACATGAAGGACGAGGCGGCCAATCCGCCCGATCCGAACGACCGCGCGACGCTCGAGTCGGAATTCGCGCTCGAGCTGCGAACCCGCGATCGCGAGCGCAAGCTGATCCGCAAGATCGACGAGGCCCTCAGCCGAATCGGGGACGGCAGCTACGGCTACTGCGTGGAGACCGGTGAGCCGATCGGCGTGAAGCGGCTCGAGGCCCGGCCTGTCGCGACCCTCTGCATCGAGGCGCAGGAGCGGCGTGAACGCCGCGAGAAGCAGTACGGCGACCGCGACGACTGGTACCGCTAGCGCGTCCGCGACCTGCGGCCGCTTCGCCCCGACCCCCTCCGGTCCGCTCCACCTCGGTTCATTGCTGGCGGCGGCCGCCAGCTACCTGAGCGCGCGTCACGGGGGTGGCCGCTGGCTGCTCCGGATAGACGATCTCGATAACGACCGGTGCATGCCGGGACTGGCAGACGACTTCCAGGCGATACTGACCCAATTCGGATTCGAGTGGGATGGAAATGTCCTTTTCCAGGCCGGCCGAGCCGAAACCTACCGCGATGCCTTGGCAGCGATCGCCGCTCGGGGGCAGTCCTACGCATGCCGATGCAGCCGATTCGAGCTGTCGGCGGCACAGTCCACGGAGCCGGGCTCCGAGCCGGTTTACCCGGGCACCTGCCGAAACGATCCGTCGGCCGCCATAGGCGCGCACGCGATCCGCTTTGCGATCGACCCCGCACAGCCCGCTGTCGAGTTCAAAGACGCCCTCCAGGGCCACTGTCGCCAGGATTGCGTGCGCGAGGCTGGCGACTTTGTCATCCGGCGGCGCGACGGCCAGGCGGCCTATCACTTGGCAACGGTGGTCGATGACGCTGAGCAAGGGGTGAACGAGGTGGTGCGTGGCGCGGACCTGCTCGCCTCCACGCCGCGGCAGATGCTCCTGCAGCGGGCGCTCGGATTGCCCGAGCCGCGCTATGGGCACGTGCCACTGCTCACCGAGCCGGATGGCCGGAAGCTGGCGAAGTCGCGGCGCGCCGTGCCGCTCGCGGCCAATGCCGCCGCCCGGCAGTTGTGGCAGGTCCTGGCTTGGCTCGAACAGGCGCCGCCGCCGGAGCTCGCGGCGGCACCGGTCAAGTCGATCTGGGACTGGGCGATCCCGAACTGGCAGCCCGAGCGCCTGAAGGGCCGCCGTGAGCGGCGCCTCGAGCCGGCGCCGCCCCTGGGCTAGGGCTCAGGCGACTCCGCGCATCGAGAGCCGCACGCGGCCCTGGCGGTCCACTTCGAGCACCTTGACCTTCACGACGTCGCCTTCCTTCAGCTTGTCGCTGACGCGCTCGACGCGCTCGTCGGAGATCTGCGAGATGTGCACGAGACCGTCGCGCCCGGGCAGGATCGCGACGAACGCACCGAAGTCCATCAGGCGGACGACCTTGCCCTCGTAGACATGGCCCACTTCGACGTCGGCCGTGATCATCTCGATCCGCCGCAGCGCCTCGCGACCGGAGGCGCCGTCGACCGACGCGATCTTGACCGTGCCGTCGTTCTCGATGTCGATCGTCGCACCGGTTTCCTCGGTGATCTGGCGGATCACCGACCCGCCCTTGCCGATCACGTCGCGGATCTTCTCGGGATCGATCTTGATGGTGACGATGGTTGGCGCCCACGCGGACATTTCCGCGCGCGGCTTGTCGAGCACCTTGTTCATCTCGCCGAGGATGTGCAGCCGGCCGGCCTTCGCCTGCTCGAGCGCTACCTTCATGATCTCGGGCGTGATGCCGTTGATCTTGATGTCCATCTGCAGCGCGGTGACGCCCGTCGCTGTGCCTGCGACCTTGAAATCCATGTCGCCGAGGTGGTCCTCGTCGCCCAGGATGTCGGTCAGCACCGCGAACTTGTCGCCTTCCTTCACGAGACCCATCGCAACGCCGGCGACCGGCGCCTTGATCGGGACGCCTGCGTCCATGAGCGACAGGCTGGTGCCGCACACCGAAGCCATCGAGCTCGAGCCGTTCGACTCGAGCACCTCGGAGACGACGCGCAACACGTAGGGGAACGCCTCGAGGTCCGGCATGACGGCCTTGATGCCGCGCCGGGCCAGGTTGCCGTGGCCGATCTCGCGGCGCTTGGGCGAGCCCATGAAGCCCGTCTCGCCCACCGAGAACGGCGGGAAGTTGTAGTGCAGCATGAACGGCTCGCGGCGCTCGCCGGCAAGCGCGTCGACGATCTGCGCGTCGCGGCCGGTGCCGAGGGTCGTCGTGACGAGCGCCTGTGTCTCGCCGCGCGTGAAGATTGCGGAACCGTGCGTGCGCGGTAGCGCGCCCACTTCGACGCGGATCGGGCGGACCGTCTTGAGGTCACGGCCGTCGATGCGTGGTTTGCCCGCGATGATCATGTCGCGGACCAGGCGGTACTCGAGGTCGTGCAACGCGGTCGTGACCTGGTCCTTCGTGAACTGCGGAGTCTCGCCGCCGGACAAGGCCGCCTGCGCGGCCTGGCGTATCTCCGCAAGGCGCGCGACCCGGGACTGCTTCACCACGATCCCGTATGCCTTGGCGTAGTCAGCCTCGGTCAGCTTGGCGATTGCCTGCTTGAGAGCGACGTTCTCTTCCGCCGGCTTCCAGTCCCAGCGCGGCTTGCCCGCCTCCGCGGCGAGCTTGTTGACGGCCGCGATCGCAGCCTGCATTTCCTTGTGGCCGAAGAGCACGGCGCCGAGCATGATTTCCTCGGACAGGCCGTTGGCTTCCGACTCGACCATCAGCACGGCGTCCTGCGTGCCAGCGACCACGAGGTCGAGGTCGGACTCGGTCTTGACCTGCGTCGACGTCGGGTTGAGGACGTAGTTGCCGTTCTTGTACCCGACGCGCGCTGCGCCGATCGGCGAGGTAAACGGGATACCCGACAACGCGACGGCGGCGGATGCGCCGATCAGCGACGGTATGTCGGAATCGATTTCCGGGTCGAGCGACAGGACCGTCGCGACGATCTGGACTTCATTGTAGAACCCCTCGGGGAACAGCGGGCGCAGCGGCCGGTCGATGAGCCTGGACGTCAGCGTCTCCTTCTCGGAGGGTCGGCCCTCGCGCTTGAAGAAGCCGCCGGGGATCTTACCTGCGGCGTAGGTCTTCTCGACGTAGTTGACCGTCAGCGGAAAGAAGTCGCGGCCGGCGACGGCCTCGCGGCGGCCGACTGCGGTGAC
>DATMEC010000186.1:0-2401 GCA_035557125.1 Steroidobacteraceae bacterium | reverse complement strand
CTCGCGCCGCGTCGGGCTCGACGACGACGGCGAAGTGCTGACGCTCGACGCCGGCCTCAAGCTGACCGGGCGGGCGGGGCCGCTCAACGTGGGCGTGCTGGGCGTGCGCCAGGATGCGGTCGCCGGTCCCGATTCCGCGGACCTCTTCGTTGGCCGCGTCGCGGTCAACGTTCTCGAGGAATCGAGCGTCGGGGCGATCGTGACGCACGGCAATCCCGACCCGGGCGTCGACAACAGCCTCGTGGGCGTCGACTTCCGCTACCTCAACACGCGCCTTGGCGACGACCGCAGCATCGAGGCCACGGCCTGGTACCAGCAGACCGATACCGAAGGGCTCGAGGACGACGACTCCGGCTACGGCTTCGGTTTCGCGATGCCGAACAGCGAAGGCTGGAGCGGGGAGATCCTGCACAAGGTCCTCGAGGAGAACTACTTTCCCGCGCTCGGCTTCGCGGCGCGCACGGATTTCGAGGCGACGTTCGGCGGGATCGGCTACACCTGGCGCCCGGTGGACAGCTGGCTCCGGAGCGTTGAAACCGAGGTCGGAGCCGAGTTCGTCGAGCCGATCAACGGCAGCGACCGCAGCCACGAGATCTTCTTCCAGCTCTTCGAGGCGGAGAACCAGGCGGCGGACAGGCTGACGCTCGAGCACATCTTCCTCGAAGAGGAGTTCGTGGAGGCCTTCGAGATCTCGGAAGGCGTGGTGATCCCTGCGGGCACTTACAGCTACGACCATCCCTGCCTGACCGTCTACACGGGCGAGCAGCGCGTCCTCGCCACCGAGTCGACGCTCTGCGACGGCGATTTCTACGACGGGCGCATCTTCGTGTTCGAGACGAAAACGACGTGGAGGCCGAGCAGGCACCTCAAGGTCGTCGTCGGCGGTGAGTACAATGACGTCGACCTGCCGCAGGGCGACTTCATCACGCGCCTCGCGACGCTGAATCTCGACGTCGCCTTCAACACGGCCTGGTCGTGGGAGAACTTTATCCAGTACGACAACGTGTCGGACACGGTCGGGCTCAACAGCATCCTGCGCTGGATCCCGCGGGCGGGGCAGGAGACCGTGCTCGCCGCCAACACGCTGCGGCAGGATTTCGACCGCGACGGGCGGTTCCGCGCGTACGCGTCGGACTTGACGCTCAAGCTGAGCCATACGTTCCGTTTCTGACCGGGAGATCGCCAATGCCGAACCTGACACGTCGTTCGTTCGTGGCCGCGGGAACCGCTACCGCAGTCGCCCTGACACTGCGTCATTCGGCCTGGGCAGCCGGCGCCGATGTGTACAAGCGCGCGATCGTGATCGATGGCCTCGGCGGCCTCGGGAATTCCGGGACGGACGGGCCCTTGGCGGACGCACAACTTCAGGATGTCCGGAAATCCGGGCTCACCTGTCTGCACGTGACCCTACGGCCCGTCGGAACGACAGCGCCGGACACGGGGTTCACGCAGGCCGTGATCAACATCGGCCAGGTGGAGTCGGAGATCGACAGTCATGCGGATGTCCTGACCCGCATCCGCACCGTTGCCGATATAGCGGCGGCCAAGCAGGCGGGACGCACGGGCCTCATCTACGGTTTCCAGGATGGGGTCGCCTTCGAGACCGATCTGTCGCGGCTCGACGAGCTGTATCGCCTGGGCCTTCGCATCGTGCAGCCGACTTACAACCGGCGGAACCTGCTCGGCGACGGCTGCCTCGAGCCTGCCAACGCGGGGCTCAGCAAGACGGGCGTCGAGGCCGTCGAGCGCATGAATACGCTCGGCATCCTCGTGGACCTCAGCCACTGCGGGCGGCAGACGGCGGCGGATGCGATCAAGGCGTCGAAAAAGCCGGTCGCTTTCACGCACACGGGCAGTGCCGCGATGAACGACCACCCGCGCAACCGGACGGACTCCGAGCTGCGCGCCGTCGCCGAGAAGGGCGGCGTCTCCGGCATCTATTTCATGCCGTTCCTGAGCGAGGGCCGGCAGCCTGCCGCAGCGGACGTGATCCGCCATCTCGAGCACATGCTCCAGGTCGCGGGAGAAGACCACGTCTCAATCGGCACGGACGGCGGCATCTCCGCGGAAGTGCTGACGCCCGAATTCAAGGAGCGCCACGCCGGCTTCGTGCGCGAGCGCCGGGAGGCAGGCATCTCCGCGCCGGGCGAGACCGAGGCAGGCTACCTGTTCGCGAACGAGCTGAACATTCCGCGCCGGCTCGAGACACTGGCCGACATGCTGTCCTCGCGCGGGCATTCCGACGCGCGCATCGAGAAGATCCTGGGCGCGAACCTCGTGCGCGTGTTCACCGACACCTGGAAGGCCTGAAAGGGACGCGCACCTTCATATTCGTGAAGGTGCGCGTCCCCTTCGTAGTTATTGATACCCGCGCGCCTGCAGCTCGAACAGCCGGGCGTAG
>DATMEC010000185.1:0-4031 GCA_035557125.1 Steroidobacteraceae bacterium | reverse complement strand
GCATCCGCTGGGTCGGCGAGGTCATCGAGGCCGCGGGCGGCGACAACTGCTTTGCGGACCTGTCCGCGATGCCGCTCGGCCGCGACCGTATCATCGCCGATCCCGCGGAAGTCGTGCGCCGCGCGCCGGACATCATCTTCGGGTCCTGGTGCGGCAAGAAATTCCGCCCCGACCGGGTGGCGTCGCGTCCGGGCTGGGCGTCGATTCCCGCGGTGCGCGACGGCGAGCTGCACGAGGTCAAGTCGTCCGTCATCCTGCAGCCGGGACCTGCCGCGCTCACCGACGGGCTGGCCGAAATCCACGCGCACATTGCGCGGTGGGCAATCGAAGGGGACGCGCACCTTTAGCGGAAAAGGCATTGCGTCGGACGTGCTGGCAGCCGCTAAGGGTGCGCGTCCCCTTCGATTGCCGTCAGGCGTCGCTCGGCCTCGCGGTATTTCTCCGCCGTGCCCGCGATGACCTCGGGCGGCAGCCGGGGCCCGGGCGCGCGCTTGTCCCAGTCGAGCGTCTCGAGGTAGTCGCGGACGTACTGCTTGTCGAAAGACGGTGGGCTCACGCCCTCGCGATAGCTGTCGGCCGGCCAGAAGCGCGACGAATCCGGCGTCAGCGCCTCGTCCATCAGCACGACCTCGCCGCTCGCGTCCAGCCCGAACTCGAACTTGGTGTCGGCGATCAGGATGCCGCGCGTGCGCGCATGGTCGGCGGCGAACCCGTACAGCGCGAGCGCGAGCTCGCGCACGCGCGCCGCCGTCGCCGGCCCGATCGCCTTCTCGACCTCCCCGAAGGACACGTTCTCGTCGTGCTGGCCGGCGGCCGCCTTGGTCGCGGGCGTGAAGATCGGCGCCGGCAGCTTCGACGCCTGCATCAGGCCCGGCGGCAGCGCGATGCCGCAGACCTGTCCGCTCGCCTGGTAGTCCTTCCAGCCGGAGCCGATCAAATAGCCGCGCACCACCGCCTCGACCGGGAGCGGCTCGAGGCGTCGCACCACGACCGCGCGTCCCTCGAGCAGCGCGCGTTCGGCAGGGTCTTCGACGTACTGTGACACCGCCTCGCCAGTGAGATGGTTCGCGACGATGTGGCGCGTGCGCTCGAACCAGAAGTTCGAGATCGTCGTCAGCACGCGGCCCTTGCCGGGGATCGGATCCGGAAGCACGACGTCGAAGGCGGACAGGCGGTCGCTCGCGACGATCAGCATGCGGTCGCTGCCGATCGCATAATTGTCGCGCACCTTGCCCCGGTGCAGGAGCGAAAGGAAGCGGAGTTTCGACTCGAAGAGTGCGTCGTCATTCATGCGGTGGGCGCTCTTGCTAACATGGCGCGCTCGGGGCGGTCAAGAAACGAGGATTTTTCTTTCATGGGCTGGACCGGAAAGCTGGTCGGCGCGTTGCTGGGCTTTATCCTGACGAGACGGCCGATGGGGGTGCTGCTGGGCCTCGTTCTCGGTCATCTCTACGACCGCTACGCGGCCGGCGGGATCGCGCTGCGTGCAGACCTCGCCACCGTGCGCGCGACGTTCTTCCGCGCCGCCTTCACGATCATGGGCCATGTCGCGAAGTCCGACGGCCGCGTGTCGGAGCAGGACATCGCCGCCGCGCGGCGCATCTTCCGCCAGTTCAACTTGGGCGAGGCCGACACGCGCGCCGCAATGTCGCTCTACACCGAGGGTAAGCAGCCCGGCTTCGACGCCGACGCGGTGCTGGCGGAGCTTGCTACCGCCTGTCGCGGGCGCGAAGGCGTCCTGCGCATGTTCCTCGAGATCCAGATGCGAGCGGCGCTCATGGCCGACGGTCTCGCCGGGGCGACGCGCGAGACCCTCGTGCGGATTGCCACAGGTATCGGCATCGGAGCGATGGAGTTCGCCCATCTCGAGGCGCTGCTGCGATTCCAGGCCCATGCAGGGGCGCAAGGCGCGGCGGGCGGCCGTCCCGGCGCCGCGCCGGGTGGCCGGTCGGCGCTCGGCGAGGCGTACGAAGTGCTCGGCGTCGGCGCCGGCGCGAGCGACGCCGAGGTCAAGCGCGCGTACCGCAGGCAGATGAGCGAAAATCACCCGGACAAGCTCGTCGCGCGGGGCCTGCCGGAGTCCATGCTCGAGGTCGCGAAGCAGAAGACGCAGGCGATCCAGGCGGCCTGGGAACGAATCCGCGAAGCACGCGGCATGCGATAGAGTACGGGCAGGGGAGTTCCATGCGGCAACCGGTCATCGCGCCCTCGATCCTGTCCGCTGACTTTGCGCGCCTCGGCGCCGAGGTCGAAGCCGTGCTGGCCGCCGGCGCCGACTGGATCCATTTCGACGTCATGGACAACCACTACGTCCCGAACCTCACCATCGGCCCGCTGGTCTGCAGCGCGTTGCGCAAGCACGGCATCGAGGCGCCGATCGACGTGCACCTGATGGTCGAGCCGGTGGACCAGCTCGTCCCGGAGTTCGCCGAGGCCGGCGCGACCTGGATCAGCTTTCATCCCGAGGCGAGCCGGCACGTCGATCGCACCATCCAGCTGATCCGCGATGCCGGCTGCCGGCCGGGCATCGTGCTGAACCCGGCGACCCCGCTCGGCTGGCTCGACCACACGCTCGACGCCGTGGATCTCGTGCTCCTGATGTCCGTGAACCCCGGTTTCGGCGGCCAGAAGTTCATCGAACCGGTGCTCGGCAAGCTGGCGGAGGCCCGCCGGAAGATCGATGCCAGCGGCCGCGAAGTGCGGCTCGAGATCGACGGCGGGGTCAAGCTGGACAACATCGGCGCAATCGCGCGCGCAGGCGCCGACACGTTCGTGTCGGGCAGCGCGATCTTCGGGACGAAGGACTACGCGGCGACCATCCGCGCGATGCGCGCGGCTATTTAGCGGCGGCGGCCGCGGACTTCGCGAACTCAGGAGCCACGCGCGCCTTGACCTTCGGCCGCGCACCGAACACGACGATCGTCTTGCCGCGCGCGGTCAGGAGGCCCTGCTCCTCGAGCACCTTCAGCACCCGGCCGGCCATCTCGCGCGAGCAGCCGACGAGCCGCGAGAGCTCCTGCCGGCTGACCTTGATCTGCATGCCCTGGGGGTGCGTCATCGCATCCGGCTCGCCGCACAGGTCCATGATCGCGTGCGCGATGCGGCCGGTGACGTCCACGAAGGCGAGGTCGCCGAGCTTGCGGTTGGTGCGGTCGAGGCGCGTCGCGAGCTGGGTCGCGAGCTCGAACACGAGGCCCGGGCTTTCGGACGCCACCTGGCGAAAGCGCGGATAGGTCATCTCGGCGAGTTCGCACTGCGTGCGCGTCCTCACCCAGGCGCTGCGCTGCTGGCTGTCCGAGAAGAGGCCCATCTCGCCGAAGAACTGCCCCTTGTTGAGGTACGCCAGGACCATCTCGTTGCCGTCCTCGTCCTCGATCATCACCTCGACGGAGCCGCGGATGATGTAGTAGAGGACGTCGGGCAGGTCCCCAGCGTGGATCAGGGCCGTCTTGGACGGCACCGTGCGCACGCGGCAATAGCTCAGGAAGCGATTGATTGCCGGAATGTCAGTCAGTTGCTTGACGGCTTCTTCCATTGAGATCCCCCGGGGTAGTCGCGGCGCGGCTCGTCGGCCGCGGCCTTCCCGCCCGCCGTTGTATTACAGCCACGCGCGCATCGCAAGACATAATCGGACATCGGTCAGATCCAGTATGCCGTGCCGGTCATGACCCGGGCCGCCATGCGCATGATGCGCGGCACCGGTTCCGGCAGCGTCGAGGCGCCCGCGGCGACTGCCGCCTGGCCGTGACCGATCTCGTCCGCCTGCATCTGCTCGACGATGGCGCGACTGCGCGCATCGTCCGCCGGCAGGCGTTCGAGGTGGGCCGCCAGGTGGCCCTCGACCTGCCGTTCGGTTTCCGCCATGAACCCGAGGCTCGCGCGGTCGCCGGCGAGCCCGGCCAGCGCGCCGATAGCCACGGAGCCTGCGTACCAGAGCGGGTTCAGGAGGCTCGGCCGCGAGCCCAGTTCGTCGAGCCGCTCCCGGCACCAGGCCAGGTGGTCGCCTTCCTCGGCAGCCGCCCGACGCAGGG
>DATMEC010000184.1:0-4677 GCA_035557125.1 Steroidobacteraceae bacterium | reverse complement strand
GGCAACGGCACCTATCGCGCGCGCGCCGTCTACGAGATCGAGGACGGCGAGATCGTCGTCACGGCGTTGCCGCACCAGGTCTCGGGCGCCAAGGTGCTCGAGCAGATTGCCGGCCAGATGCGCGCCAAGAAGCTGCCGATGGTCGAGGACCTGCGCGACGAGAGCGACCACGAGCACCCGACCCGGCTCGTGATCACGCCGCGCTCGAACCGCGTCGACGCCGGGCAGGTGATGGCGCACCTGTTCGCGACGACCGACCTCGAGCGCAGCTACCGCGTCAACGTCAACGTGATCGCGCTCGACGGCCGCCCCCGGGTGTTCGGGCTCAAGGAGCTGCTCGCCGAGTGGCTCGGATACCGCAAGGAGACGGTAAAGCGCCGCCTGCGCTACCGGCTCGAGAAGGTCACCGCGCGACTGCACATCCTCGACGGCCTGCTCATCGCGTTCCTGAACCTGGATGAAGTGATCCGCATCGTGCGGCGGGAGGACGACCCAAAGCCCGTGCTGATGAAGCGCTTCAAGCTCACGGACCCCCAGGCCGAGGCAATACTCGAGACGAAACTGCGCCACCTCGCGAAGCTCGAGGAAATGAAGATCCGCGGCGAGCAGAAAGAGCTCGCGGAAGAGCAGGAACTTCTCGAGAAGACTCTGAAGAGCGCGGCCAAGCTCAACAAGCTGATCCGCGACGAGCTCGAAGCCGACGCCGCCCAGTACGGCGACGCACGGCGCACCAAGATCGTCGAGCGCGCGGCGGCGCAGGCGATCGCGGAAGAGGAGCTCGTCACGGCGGAGCCGGTGACCGTCATGCTCTCGACGCTCGGCTGGGTGCGCCAGGCGCGCGGGCACGACGTCGACCCGACCACGCTCTCGTACAAGACCGGCGACGCGTTCCAGGCCTCGGCGCGCGGCCGCAGCACGCAGCAGGCCGTGTTCGTCGACTCGACGGGGCGTGCCTATTCGCTGCCGGCGCACACGCTGCCGTCGGCGCGCGGGCAGGGCGAGCCGCTCTCGGGCCGGCTCGACCCGCCGGAAGGCGCGACGTTTGCCGCGGTCGCGATCGGCGAGCCGGACGACAGGTGGCTGCTCGCCTGCGACGCCGGCCATGGCTTCATCGCGCGGCTCGAGGCGCTCACCGGCAGGAACCGTGCGGGCAAGACGGTCTTCCGGCTGCCGGAGAACGCGAAGGTGCTGCCGGCGGCACCGGTGCCGGCCGAAGACGGCGCGCTCGTCGTTTCGGTCAACAGCGACGGCCGGATGCTGGCCTTCCCCGTCGCGGACCTGCCCGAGATGGAAAAGGGCCGCGGCAACCTGATCTTCGGGATCCCGGGCAAGCGATCGCGGTCCGGCGAGGAGCTGATGGTTGCCGCCGTCGTCGCGAAGGCGGGCCAGTCCGTGATGGTTCACTGTGGCGACCGCACGATGTCGCTTTCGTGGAAGGACCTGCAGGAATTCGTCGGCGCCCGCGGCCAGCGCGGCGCCATGCTCTCGCGCAACTATCGCAAGGTGACCCGCCTCAGCGTCGAGTAGGGGCGAAGGGGACGCGCACCTTCATGTTTGTGAAAGTGCGCGTCCCCTTCGCGCCATTGACCATAACGCGTGCGAACGTTCCCGGTTTCGCGAATCCGCGCAGGAGCCGCTTGCCAATCGCGAAGCGTGCAAGGTCTACTTGGCGCAGGATTTCCGGCGGCAAGGACGGCCCATGTCGAAGTCCGGTCAACAACCCGGGATCGCTCAGCAGACGGCGATGACGCCGCAGGAACAGCAGGCGTTCCGGCTGCTCCGGTTGCCTGCGCTCGAGCTTCAGTCCCACGTCGAGCAGGCACTCGACACCAACGTCATGCTGGAAACGGACGAGGCGTTCGATGCGACGTGGGCGCTCGAAGGTGGATCCAGCGGGATTGAGCACGACACGCCAGCCTCACCTGTGGCCGATGGCGAGCCGGCGCTCCGGGACGGTTCGTCGGGCACGCTGCACGATCACCTCGCCTGTCAACTCGAGCTCGAGCCCCTGCCCAACGGGCCGCGGGCAATCGCCCGCGCGCTGATCGAGGCAATCAACGACGACGGTTTCCTGACCGAGTCGACCCCGGCGATCGCCGGGGCGGTGTCCGGGGCAGTTCGCGCAGATGCCGGCGTCGTCGAGAGCGTGCTCGCGATCATCCAGAGGTTCGATCCTGCGGGCGTCGGCGCGCGTTCCGTTTCCGAATGCATCGGGTTGCAGCTTGCGCAGCTCGAGCCTGGCACGCCCGGGCTCGAAACCGCGCGGATGATCGCCCGTCACCACCTCGAGCTGGCCGATGGCCAGCAGCTCAAGGACCTGCAGCGGCTGACGGGCTGCAGCAGTCCCGAGCTGGAATCCGCGCTCGCGCTCCTGCGCAGCTGCCATCGGCGGCCGGGAGTCGCGTTCCAGTCGCTGCGCGCCGCGTACGTCGTCCCGGACGTGTTCGCGCGACGGTCGCCCGAGGGCTGGGCGGTAGAACTGAACCCTGCAGCCACCCCGTGCGTGCGCCTGAACGAGCGGTACGCCGCCATGATCACGGGCTCGGCGGACCATGCGATGCTGCGCTCCCAGCTTCAGGAGGCCCGCTGGCTGGTGCGCAGCCTCGAGATCCGCAACGACACGGTGCTCCGGATCGCACGCACGATCGTCGAGCGGCAAAAAGCCTTCTTCGACCGGAGCGAGGAAACCATGCGGCCGTTGGTCCTGCGCGACGTGGCCGAGGCGGTCGACATGCACGAGTCCACCGTCTCGCGAGTGGCCTCCGGCAAGTACCTGCACACGCCGCGCGGCGTGCTCGAGTTCCGGCTTTTCTTGGGCAGCGGCAATCCGGGCGTCGATTCTCCGGCGGTCAGTAGGCGCTTCGATCCGTCAGCACGATCCGCGCAGTCTTGATCAGGATGCGGATGTCGAGACCGAGCGACCAGCTCTTGAGGTACTCGAGGTCGTAGCGAACGCGCTGGATCATCTTGTCGACATCCCGCGTCTCGCCCCGCAGCCCGTTGACCTGGGCAAGTCCGGTGATGCCCGGCCGCACCTTGTGGCGCAGCATGTAGCCGCTGACGAGCTTGCGGTAATGCTCGTTGTGCGCGACCGCGTGCGGCCGCGGTCCGACGAGACTCATGCTTCCCTCCAGCACGTTGAGCAGCTGCGGCAACTCGTCGAGCGACGTCCGCCGCAGCAGGCGCCCGATACGCGTGACGCGCGGGTCCTCGCGCGTCGCCTGGCACACCTCGTCGTCCTCGCACACGGTCATCGTGCGGAACTTGAAGACCGTGAACTCGCGGCCGTCGAGGCCGTAGCGGCGCTGCCGGAACAGCACCGGCCCCGGCGACGAGTGGCTGACGAGCATCGCGATTGCCAGCGACACGGGCAGAACCAGCAGCAATGCTGCCGAGGCGAGGACGAGATCGCTCGCGCGCTTCAGGACGCCGGCCATGCCGCAGAACGGAGTCTCACGGACGGCGACGAAGGGCATGCCCCGGATCTCCCCGAAGCGCGCCTGCATGAGGTCGAAAGCCGACAGGTCCGGCACGAAGTAGATCGACGCCGTCGTATCGCCGAGCGCGTCGATCAATCCCCGGATGCTCCGGTGGCGCGAGTTGGGCAGGCAGACATAGATGACATGCACCGTGTTCTGCCGCGCGAAATCGGGGAGGTCCGCGAAGCGGCCCAGGAGCTTATCCCGGCACTGGCGCGGTATGCGTTCTGGCCGCCGGTCGTCGAAGAACCCCGCGAGCGAGCCATGCCAGGGCTCCTCCGCCAGGCGCGCGGCCAGCTCGCAGCCGATGCGGTTCGCGCCGACGATGATTTGGCGACGCCTTGCCTTGGCGCGCCGCACCAGCATGCCCGTCGCCTTGTCCGCCGCGACATGCGCGTATGTGAGCACGAAGGGCGTGGCGACGAACCACGCGAGGATCGCCGGCTGGGCAAAGTGATCGACCACTCGCAGCAAGTGGCCCGCCAGCCACAGGAGGCCCCCGAGGCAGCACCATTCGACCGTCCGATGGCGCAGGATGCGGCCCCAATCGGGGTCACCTTCGCGTGCCTCGAGCCGGGGTTTGGTCATGAACCGGAGCGCCAACGCATAGGCAATTGCGGCAAGCGCGAGGAGTGCGCCGTCCAGGCGCTGGCCGAGCGTGTGGCCCGCCACGAGCAGCGTCCCCGCGACCACGGCGGAGTTGAGGTGGTCCTTTATGAGAGCGATCGCCGGAGGCTCGCCGGCGCCGTGGCGTGCCCAGCCGGCCGCGAGCGGCGGCGCCGCGCGGACGCCCGCGAGCGCGTGCGGGCTCGGCGAGATGCGAGTGGACTGGAGTGCGGACATCCCTATCCTCGATACCGGCGCCACTGGCAGGGCGAGACTCACATGCAGGCGCCACTGGGGAATTTATAGGATGCGTCACACATTGCGCGCCGTATTGACATAAGCGCGCGCAGAATTTTTCGCGGGCAGCACAAGCGCGGAAGTTGTCGCCACGCGGCGACGCAAGTGGTGCAAGCGGACCGAAACGAAGGGGCGCATCCCCTTCGTTCCTCAACCGATGACGACTTCCTCGGGCGCGTTGACGAAGTAGCCCTGGATGAATTCGACGCCGAGCTGCCACAGCACGGCCATGGTGTTGGCGTCCTGCACGCGCTCGCCGATCGTGACCGCCTTGCACTTGCGCGCGAGCTCGACC
>DATMEC010000183.1:0-13234 GCA_035557125.1 Steroidobacteraceae bacterium | reverse complement strand
GCGCTGCTGTCGGGCATCGACGTCGATACCTTCATGCGCTGCGTCGAGGCGCAGGACGTCGACGCGCTGACTCGGATTCCCGGGGTCGGACGCAAGACCGCTGAGCGCCTGCTGGTCGAGATGCGCGACCGGATCCGCGCGCTCGGCCAGCTGCCCGCGACCGGAACGAAGGCCGATGGCCCTGCAGGCGCCCGGGCGGAGGCCTACGCCGCGCTCGTCGCGCTCGGTTACCGGCCGGTCGAGGTGAACCGCCTGCTGCAAGGCGTGGAGCAGGACGGCGCCGGCACCGAGGAACTCATTCGCCGCGCATTGCAGGCGGCGGCCCGGTAGAGTTCAGGCCAATGATCGAGCAGGACCGGGTCACGACGGCGACGGCGACGCGCGAGGACGAGGATTTCGCGCAGACCGTGCGCCCGCGGCGCCTCGCCGACTACATCGGCCAGGCCGCCGTAAAGCAGCAGATGAGCATCTTCATCGAGGCGGCCCGGCGGCGGCAAGAGGCGCTCGATCACGTGCTCATCTTCGGCCCGCCGGGGCTCGGCAAGACGACCCTCGCGCACATCGTCGCCCACGAGCTCGGCGTCAACTTGCGCCAGACGTCGGGACCGGTGCTCGAGCGCGCGGGCGACCTCGCGGCCATCCTGACCAACCTGCAGCCGCGCGACGTGCTGTTCGTGGACGAAATCCACCGCCTGAGCCCGGTGGTCGAGGAAGTGCTCTACCCGGCGCTCGAGGACTTCCAGCTCGACATCATGATCGGCGAGGGGCCGGCGGCCCGCTCGATCAAGCTCGAACTGCCGCCATTTACGCTGATCGGCGCGACGACCCGCGCGGGCCTTCTGACGTCCCCCCTCAGGGACCGCTTCGGCATCGTGCAGCGCCTCGGTTTCTACGGCAGCGACGAGCTGCGGCAGATCGTCATCCGCGCCGCGGGTATTCTCGGGCTCGCGATCGACGAGACCGGTGCGACCAGCCTCGCACAGCGCTCGCGCGGCACGCCGCGGATCGCGAACCGCCTGCTGCGCCGGGTGCGGGACTACGCGGAGGTGCGCGCGGCCGGCCACATCGACGGCGCCGTCGCGAAGAGCGCGCTCGACCTGCTCGAGGTGGACATCGAGGGCTTCGACCTGCTCGACCGCCGCTTCCTGCTGACCGTGATCGAGCGGTTTTCGGGCGGGCCGGTCGGCATCGACAGCCTGGCGGCGACGCTCGGCGAGGAGCGCGACACGCTGGAGGACGTGGTCGAGCCGTTCCTGATCCAGCAGGGTTTCCTCGTGCGCACGGCGCGCGGCCGCGTGGCGACACCGGAGGCGTGGCGTCACTTCGGCCGGGAGCCGCCGGCCGAGACGGCCGGCGCGAGCCTGCCGCTGTTTCGCGGGTAGCGGCAACCATGGGAACCTTCACGTTCCCGGTACGCGTTTACTGGGAAGACACCGACGCTGGGGGCGTCGTGTACTACGCGAACTACCTGCGCTTCCTCGAGCGCGCGCGCAGCGAGTGGCTGCGCTTGCTCGGCATCGACCAGGCACGCCTGCGCCAGGTCGAACGCCTCCAGTTCGTCGTGGTCGAAGCGAACATCCGTTACCATCGAGCTGCAAAGTTCGACGACGAGCTCACGGTGACGGCGGGGCTCGAATCGCTCCGAGGCGCTTCGGTCACCTTCGCTCAGGAGATCCGCCGTGGAACGGCGGCCGGGGAGCTCCTGGTCAGCGCGACGGTCCGCGCGGCCTGCATCACGTCGGACACCCTGAAGCCCCGGCCGCTGCCGCAGGCTCTCGTCGAACAGTTCTGAAGGAGCCCACTTGAACCTGGACGATCCGCACTCGGTGCTATCGCTGATCCTCAACGCCGGCCTGGTCGTCAAGGCCGTCATCGCGATGTTGCTGCTCGCCTCGCTCGTGTCCTGGACGATCATCTTCCGCAAGCGCAGGCTCGTCTCGCAGGCCGAGGTCGAGGCCAACAAGTTCGAAGGCACGTTCTGGTCCGGCGGCGACCTCGGCAAGCTCTATCGCGCGATCGAAAGCCGCGACAAGTCCCCGCTCGGCATGGAAAGCATCTTCGAGGCGGGCTTTGGCGAGTTCACGCGCCTGCGCAGCCAGTCGGTGCCCGCCGGCGAGCTCCTCGAGGGCGTGCGGCGCACGATGCGCGTCGCACAGCTGCGGGAGATCGACCGCCTGGAAGCGAGCCTCGCGACGCTCGCAACCGTCGGCTCCACCAGCCCGTACGTGGGCCTGTTCGGCACGGTCTGGGGCATCATGGGAGCGTTCCAGGGGCTCGGCAATGCGCAACAGGCGACGCTCGCGATGGTGGCGCCGGGCATCGCGGAAGCACTGATCGCGACCGCGGCGGGCCTGTTCGCGGCCATCCCGGCGGTGGTTGCCTACAACCGCTATGCGGACAAGATGAGCCGGCTCGAGCTGCGCTACGACGCATTCATGGACGAATTCTCGACGCTCCTGCAGCGCCACGCAGCGACGAGGACCTGAGATGGCCGCCATCAAGCGTCGCCGGCGGCTGATGGGCGAGATCAACGTCGTGCCCTACATCGACGTCATGCTCGTCCTGCTCATCATCTTCATGGTCACGGCGCCGCTGCTCACTCAGGGTGTGCAGGTCGAGCTGCCGGACGCCGACGCAAAGCCCATCGACCCGGAGATCCTCAAGGATCGCGAGCCCCTGGTGCTGTCGGTGGATCGCGACGGCCGCTACTACCTGAACATCGGCGGCGACGAGGATAGTCCCGTGACCGAGGCCGAGGTCGCGCGCCGGGCCGCCGCCGTCATCGCGCAGGATGCCGAGATGCCGGTGCTCGTGAAGGCGGACGAGCGCGTGCCCTACGGCAGTGTCGTCAGGGGCATGGTGATCCTCCAGCAGGCAGGCGCGTCCAAGATCGGCTTCCTCACCGACCCGAAAGCGGCGCGGGCCCTCGAGGAGCTCGAGCGCAGGCGATGAGCGAGACCCTGCGCACGCCTATCGCGCCCGTCGGCTGGTCGATTGCGCTGCATGCAGCGCTCGCTGGCTTCCTGTTCTTCGGATTGACGCTGCCGGAACGCGAACCGGACGTCGTCCTGCTGCCGATCGACGCGGTCGTGGTCGATGACGCCATCCTGCAGGCTGCCGGCCAGCGGCGTCGCGACGACGAGCGGCAGAAAACCCGTCGGCAGGAGCAGGAGGCTGCGGCCGCGGCCGAGGCGACGCGGCTCGAAGAGGAACGCGCCCGGCAGGAACAGGAGCGACTGCAGCAGGAACAGGACCGCCTTCAGCAGGAGCAGGTCGCCCAGCGCGCCGAAGAGCAGGCGCGCCTCGACACAGAGCGCAAGTCGAAGGCCGAGGCCGACGCAAAGCGCAAGGCCGAACAGGAGGCGCAGGCGAAAGCCGCGGCCGACAAGCGTCGCGAAGCGCAGGTAAAGCGCGATCGCGACGCGAGCGAGGCGGACCTGCGCGCGCGCCTGGCGGAGGAGGAGACGCGAACCAGCGCGGGCTTCCAGAGTCTCAAGGCGAGCTACGTGCGCGCCATCCAGGCGCATGTCGAGCAGCGCTGGTACGAACCGGGCGGGGTGCAGGGTCTCAGTTGTGCGATATTCGTGACGCAGATACCGGGAGGTGAGGTGGTGGGCATGCGGTTTGGTCCCTGCAACGGAAACGCGGCCGTCCGCCAGTCCATCGAGACCGCGGTCCGCAACGCCTCGCCCCTGCCCGCGCCACCCGAGCCTCAGCTTTTCGAGCGCGAGGTCAAGCTCGTCTTCACGCCCAAGGAGTCCCGCCGTTGAACTTTCGTCGCGCGATCATCGCCCTCGTGGCAATCGGCTTGCCGTTCAACCCGGCCGCCGCCCAGTTGACCGTCCAGATATTGAAAGGCATGGCCGAGTCCGTGCCGATCGCGATCGTGCCGCTCGCCTGGGACGGCGCTGGCCCGCCGCCGCACGACGTTGCCGCCACGGTCCACGCCGACCTGGAGCGCAGCGGCCGCTTCCGTCCGCTGCCGCAGGCGCAGATCGTCGAGCAGCCCCACGCCGCGAACGAGGTGGACGTGGCCGACTGGCGGATGCTGAAGGTGGACTACGTGCTTGTCGGACGGCTGTCCGTGCGGCCTGACGGGGGCTTCGAGCTCCGTTACGAGCTCGTGTCGGTGGCGAACGGGGAGCGGCTCCTCGGTACCGCCGTGCCGGTCGATCCCAAGGCATTGAAGCGAGCAAGCCATCGCGTATCCGATGCCGTATACGAGCGCATCCTCGGCGTTCGAGGCGCGTTCGCGACGCGCATCGCCTACGTCGCCGTGGAGGGCCCGGTGAACCGGCGCAGCTACCGGCTCATCGTGTCGGATGCCGACGGCGGCAACGAGCGCATCGTATTTGGCTCGCCCGACCCGATCATGTCGCCCACGTGGTCGCCCGACGGAAAGTCGCTCGCCTACGTGTCGTTCCACAGCGGCCTCTCGGCCGTCTACGTGCAGACGCTCGCGACCGGGGCGCAGGTCCAGGTTTCGGCAAAGTCCGGCATCAACGGCGCGCCCGCATACTCCCCTGACGGTTCGCAGCTTGCGCTCGCGCTTTCTCGAAAGGACGGCAACGTGGACGTCTACGTCCTGACCCTCGCGACGCAAGACCTCCGGCGCGTCACCGACGACGCCTCGATCGACACCGAGCCGGCCTTTGCGCCGGATGGGCGGTCGTTGTACTTCACGTCTGACCGTGCCGGCGGTCCGCAGGTGTATCAAGTCGGGACCGAGCCGGGCGCGCGCGCGCGGCGCGTAACCTTCGAGGGCAGCTACAACGCGCGGCCGCGGCCGTCGCCCGATGGCCGCAAGGTCGCGGTGGTCACGCTCGACCGCGGCGCCTACAGGATCGCCGTCGTCGACGCGAAGCAGGGCGGGTTGCAGGTGCTGAGCACCGGCAATCAGGACGAGTCGCCCTCGTTTGCGCCCAACGGCGCGGACATCCTCTACACCAGCCGCGTCGGCGGGCGCGACACGCTCGCGATCGTGTCGAGCGACGGGCGCATCCAGCAGCAGGTCGCCTCGAGCGCGGGTGAGCTGCGCGAGGCGGCCTGGTCGCCCTTTCTCAACTAACGTGACGGCCCGACGGCCGCTGTGTTAGAAGAACGCGGCATAATCGCCGAGTTGCGTCGAACCCAAGGAGTCCGAGCGATGCGTTTCCTGCCTGTCCTTGCAATCGTGATTGGCGTCCTGATGCTGGCCGGCTGCGGCAAGAAGCCGACGACCGTGCCCGACAGCGCGGGATCGACGCCGAGCGGCGAGACCGAGACCGGTGCCGCCGCAGGCGACGCCGAAGCGGGCGAGGGACGCGACCTGCCCGGAGCATCCGGTGCTGCCGGTGGCGGGCCCCAGGGCGTCGCCAACGTCATCTATTTCGACTTTGACCGAAGCGACATCCGGCCGGAGTACGCCTCGCTCATCAACTCGCATGCGAAATTCCTCGCCAGCTCGAGCGCCGTGAAGATCCGCGTCGAGGGCCACACCGACGAGCGCGGATCGCGCGAATACAACATTGCGCTGGCCGAGCGGCGGGCGCAGGCCGTCCGGCGCGCGCTGATGCTGCAGGGCGCGGGGGACGCCCAGCTCACCACGGTGAGCTATGGCGAAGAGCGCCCGGCGACGGCGGGCGGCGACGAATCGTCCTACGAGAAGAACCGCCGCGTTGAGATCGTCTACGGACGTTGAGAAGCCGATGAGCCGGGCACTACGAATTGCGACCTGCCTGCTCGCGGGCTTCGCTGCGTCTGCGGCCCACGCGCAGTCCAAGGGCGAGCGCCTCGACCTCCTCGAGTCCCGCATGGAGGCGGCGGAGCGCCAGCTTTCGAACCAGGGACTGCTCGAAATTTCCCGGCAGATCGATCTCCTGAACGGCGAACTGCGAACGCTGCGTGGCGAGATCGACACGTTGCAGCACGAGCTCGAGCGCTCACGGACCCAGCAGCGCGACCAATACGTCGATCTCGACACGCGCCTGCGCGCCGCCGAGGCGGCGCTCACCGCTGCCGCGCCGCAGCAAGCGGCTTCCGGCACGCCGGAAGCGGAGTACCAGGCGGCATTCGACCTGCTGAAAAATGGGCGTTACGACGAGGCGGCGGTGGCGTTCGGCGAATTCCATGCCCGCAATCCGCAGCACGAGCTCGCGCCCAACGCGCTCTACTGGCTCGGCGAGGCGCATTACGTGCGCCGGGACTACGCCGCGGCGCTCGCCGCTTTCGAGGGCTTGATGCGCGATTACCCCGGCACGCGCAAGGCGCCAGACGCGCTCCTGAAGTCGGGCTACTGCCAGTTCGAGATGAAGCAGGCCGTCGCGGCGCGCGCGACGCTAAACCGCGTGGTGCAGGAGTTCCCGGATTCACCGGCCGCCGTGGAGGCGAAGGCTCGGCTCGATCGCATCGGCACGCAAGGCGGCTAGGGCGAATGTCGGCCGAGGTCTCGGCCGTACCGGCGGCGGCGCGGCTTCGCATCACGGAGTCGTTCCTGTCGCTCCAGGGCGAGGCGAACGCCGTCGGCTGGCCGACATTCTTCATTCGCCTGACGGGTTGCCCACTGCGCTGCCAGTATTGCGACACGGCTTACGCGTTCCACGGCGGCGAGTGGCGGACGGTGGCGCGGCTCGTGGACGAGGCGCGGGAATCTCGTGCCCGGCACGTCTGCGTGACCGGGGGCGAGCCGCTCGCGCAGAAACCGTGCACGACGCTCCTCACGATCCTGTGCGAGGCCGGGTTCGAGGTGTCGCTCGAGACGAGCGGCGCCATTGACGCGAGCGCGGTGGACCCACGCGTAGCGCGCGTCATCGACGTCAAGACGCCTGGCTCCGGCGAATCGGATCGCAACCTCGACCTCGCGGTCCACGGCATTCGCGGCAGTGACCAGCTCAAGTTCGTGATCTGCGACCGCGCGGACTATGAGTGGAGCCGCTCGCGGTTGTTGCAGGAGCGCCTGGACACGCGCTGCCAGGTCCTGTTCTCGCCGAGCTACCAGCAACTCGCTGCCGGCGCGCTCGCGGACTGGATCCTCGAGGACCGGCTGCCGGTCCGGTTCCAGGTGCAACTGCACAAGCTGCTTTGGGGTGACGTCCCTGGCCGCTGATCCGGTGCCGCCGCCCGGGTCGCCGGCCGTCGTGCTCCTCTCCGGCGGGCTCGACTCCGCGACGACGCTCGCGATCGCCCGCGGGCGTAGTCATCGCTGCCATGCGCTCTCCTTCGACTACGGCCAGCGGCATGCGGTGGAGCTCGTGGCCGCGCGGCGGGTGGCCGCGGCACTCGGCGCCTTCGAGCATCGCGTGCTCGCGATGCCGATCGGGGAATTCGGCCATTCGGCGCTCACCGATCCTGCGATCGCCGTGCCCGAGTCGTCGGGCGAAGGCATCCCGGTCACATATGTGCCCGCGCGAAACACGATTTTCCTCGCGTGCGCGCTCGGCCATGCAGAGGCAATCGGCGCGCAGCACATCTACATCGGCGTCAACGCGGTGGATTACTCGGGCTATCCCGATTGCCGGCCGGCGTTCATCCGCGCGTTCGAGGAACTCGCAAACCTCGCGACGCGGGCTGCCGTCGAGGGCCGTCCCATGACGATCCATGCGCCACTCATTGAAATGTCCAAGGCGGACATCATCCGCCGCGGTCTCGCGCTCGGCATCGACTACGCCATGACCGTGTCCTGCTATCAGCCGGATGGCGAGGGCCGTGCCTGCGGCCGCTGCGACAGCTGCAGGCTGCGGCGCGGGGGATTCCGGGCGGCCGGCGTGGTCGATCCGACGCGCTACAGGTGATGCCCGCAGGCGCCTCAGGTATCATTCGCGCCCCTGACGCGGGCCGTTAGCTCAGTGGTAGAGCATCTGGCTTTTAACCAGTTGGTCGATGGTTCGATCCCATCACGGCCCACCAATATTCAAAGAGTCAAGAGACATTGATCTTAGTGCGGCAGTCGGCGTTCGCGCCCCTTGCGGCGGGAGTTCAATTGACTTGCTCGCCAGGAATTACCCCGCGAGCTCGACGGCTTCGAAGTCACGCGCCGTGCGCGTGTCCACGTCGTGATCGTGCTCTCGTGGTCTGGCTTCGATCAGAACCGTGAGGGAGATAGTTGTCGGCGCGGCGCGGAAGTAAGGTCAGTTACCCGGCGTTGCTGGTTCTTGACTTGATCTTCTACGCGGTCACAGACGTCCCAGACCAAAGTACGACGACGCTTGAGAGCCTGCAGTGCGGACACTAACCGAACAATTGTGCCTATATGCATGACAATATAAGACTGGAACCGGTGACCACTCTTGCGCAGTCGGACTTTCTCCCACGTGTACGTAGGCTTTGTCAGTAAAAACTACATAACCCCGGAAGAAATGGGCAAGGGGAGTTACCTACCCCGCCCGTGTTCGGTTTCGCCTCATCCCGCGTGAAGAAAGAGATCGGAGGTCATGGATGACTCAGCATCGCACCGTCATCGCGCAGTTCTGCGATGACGTCCGCCAGGAGATCGGCAACAAGTTCTCGCTGATGGGCTGCTACGGCACGGATCTCTACGTGCCCGCGTTTCCCATCACGCTGCCGAAGCTCTGCGTGTTCGTGCACGTGCGCACGCCGCGCGCGCAACCGTTCGAACGGCTGACGCTCCGGCTCGTGCGCGGCGTGGACGTGCTGTCGGAGCTGGTCGCGAATGCGGAAAAGCTGAATGCCGGCGACACGCCCGACTGGGCACGGTGGCTGTCGATGACGGGCATCCTCGCCGTCACGCCTTTTCATGCGAACGGACCCTGCCGGCTCCAGGTGCAGGCCGAGACGGAGTCGGAAACGCTCGAGAGCGGCCAGTTCCTCATCGATCGCATGCGCTGAGACCGCGCGACGCCGCGGGCGCTCAGCAACAGCGGTTGATCCGCGCCCAGCGCCGGTCCAGTTCGGCCAGGTAAAACTCGCGTCGATCCAGGACTGCCTCGCCGGGATGGCGCTCGTGGCGGTGCGCGACGTAGCGGTCATAGGCATCGTCGCCGAGGAGCGCGCGCAGGCAATCCCAGGCCGTCCGGGCCATTCCCGTGGCGCCGTTCATGCCAGCCTCGTTGCCACGAAGGGTGACTCCGTGCTGGTCGCCACCCGCCGGCCGGTGAGGTGCAGCCAGCAGCCGCGCGCCATGTCGAGAACGATGATCCAGACGATCGCGAGCAGGGCCGCCGTCAGCCAGCCGTCGAGCTGCAGGTTGAAGATGAGCTTCGGCGCGACCGCCGCCCGCTCCGGCGGCAGGATGCCCGACGCGAGCCGGGTCGCGAGGTCCTGTGCGGCGGCGAAGAAGCCGATGCGGGGGTCGTCGCTCGTGATCTTCTGGATGGCCGCCGTGGTCGTCACGGTGACGAGCCAGGCGAGCGGCAGGCCCGGTACCCAGGCGTAGCGCAGGCGTCCCGACTTCACGAAGATCGCCGTCACCACGGCGAGCGCGATGGCCGCGAGCATCTGGTTCGCCATGCCGAATAACGGCCACAGGATGTTGATGCCGCCGTTCGGGTCCAGCACGCCGATGTAAAGGAAGTAGCCCCAGCCCGCGCACACGAGGATGCTCGCGGCCCAGGCCGACGGGCCCCACGACGTGCGCCCGAGCGGCTCCCAGATCGCGCCGAGCGCGTCCTGCATGATGAACCGGCCGACGCGCGTGCCCGCATCCAGCACCGTCAGGATGAAGACGGCCTCGAACATGATGGCGAAGTGGTACCAGACCGCGAACAGGCCGTCCCCGAACGCGGAACCGAAGATATGCGCCATGCCGACGGCGAGCGAGGGCGCTCCGCCGGTGCGCCCGTAAAGCGACTGCTCGCCCATGCTCGCGGCGAGCTCCTGCATCTGCCCGGGCGACACCGGGAATCCCCAGCTCGAGATCGTCGCCGTCGCCGTGGCCGGGTCGGCGCCCACGACGCCGGCCGCGGTGTTGATGGCGAAGAACACGCCCGGGTCGAGGACGCAGGCTGCGACCAGCGCCATGATCGCGACGAAGGACTCGAGCGCCATCGAGCCATAGCCGACCATGCGCACGTCCGTCTCGCGCGCGATCAGCTTCGGCGTCGTGCCCGAGGCGACGAGCGCGTGGAAGCCCGAGATCGCACCGCAGGCGAGGGTGATGAACAGGAACGGGAACAACTCGCCGCTGAAGATCGGGCCGGTGCCGTCGACGAAGCGCGTGATCGCCGGCATGTGGATCTCGGGTTGCAGGATCACGATCGCGAACGCGAGCAGGAACACGACGCCGAGCTTGACGAAAGTGGACAGGTAGTCGCGCGGCGCGAGCAGCAGCCACACCGGCAGGATGGCCGCCACGAACCCGTAGGCGATCACGAAGCCGGCGAGCGCCCGCTCGCCAAGGTCGAACCAGCCGTGCAACACGGGGTGGTGATCGACCCAGCCGCCCGCGGCGACCGCGAGAAGGAGCAACGAGACGCCGATGACCGTGGCCTCCATGACGCGGCCCGGCCGCAGGAAGCGCAGGTAGATCCCGACCAGGATCGCGATCGGGATGGTCGCGAACACCGTCGCCGTGGACCAGGGGCTGTGCGCCATCGCCTTGACGACGACGAGCGCGAGCACCGCCATCAGGATGATCATGATGAACAGCGTGCCGAGCATCGCCGCCGCCGCGCCGAAGCGGCCGAGCTCGTCGCGCGCGAGGTGGGCGAGGCTCTTGCCGTCGCGGCGCGTGGAACAGAACAGCACCAGCATGTCCTGCACGCAGCCGGCGAGCACGGCGCCGACCAGAAGCCACAGCGTGCCGGGCAGGTAACCGAATTGCGCGGCGAGCGTCGGGCCGATCAGGGGGCCCGCGCCCGCGATCGCGGCAAAGTGATGGCCAAAGACGATCGAGCGGTGGGTCGGCATGAAGTCGCGCCCGTTGTCGAGGCGCTCGGCCGGCGTCGCCCGCGTCGCATCGAGGCCGCAGACGCGGGTCGCGATCCAGCCGCTGTAGAACCGGTAGCCGATGAGGTACGTCGACACCGCCGCGACCACGAACCAGAGCGCGTTGATGCTCTCGCCGCGGTTGAGCGCGATGCCGCCGAACGCGGCGGCGCCCGCGATGGCAATGCCCGCCCAGAGTGCGCCGCGTGCCAGTCGTGAAGTCGTCATCGATGCCTGCCCCTTAAAATTGTGGCCGCCGACCCGCCTCGTGGAATGCGCGCGCCAGGAAACCGCGAATCGCCGGCAATGCATCCTCGGACGGCATGAGCTTCTGCTGCTCCATGAGCCGCGCCATGTCGCGGATCGTGCGCTCGCCGTCGATCATGGCGAGGAGAAACGCGTACACACGGGTCGACAGAGCCTGGACCCGGAACTGCGGCAGGACCGGCACCGGCAGGTCCGCCTCGCGGATCCAGCGCGGCAGCTCGCGGCCGGCCGGTGGCGCGGGCAGGTCCCGTTCCTTGCGGGTGCAGAAGGTGATGACGGACTCGACGCGCGCGTGGCGGCTCGCCGGCGACGCAAGATAAGGTTGGCGCGACTCGCGCGGCTCGGGCCGCGCGAAGCCGGCCGACGGTAGCGAATCGACGAGTTCCTCGAGGCTCCAGGCGTCGCCGGGCTCGGCATCGGCGAAAGCCAGCGAACCGTGGTTGATCCAGTGGCCGCCGGGCGCCAGCAAGGCGTTGATCCGCCGCGCTATCCGTGCGACCGGCTCGCCGGCGACGTCGATGAACCACGGCGTCAGCACGAGATCGAACTGGCCTGCGAGGAACGGCGGCGCCGAGGCGTCCGCCAGCACGGGCACGAGACCCGGGGCCGGTGGTTCCGGCGCTGCGTGCATGCGCAGCTGTACATGGTCGTCGATCGAGCGCGGTGCGATCGGGAACTCATGGAGCTCGAGCGGTGGCCCCGCGAGAATGCGGGCCGCGGCGAGCAGGAAGAATGGGTTGAAGTCGAGCGCCACCGTAAGCGTCGGCCGCAGGCGTTGGTGCAGGTCGTAGGCGAGCCGGCAGGCGCCGGCGCCGAGCACCAGGAGGCGCGTGGACGCTCCGGTCCCGGGCAGGGTTGCAGCCACCGCCTCCAGACTTGCGCGATTCTCCGCCTCGCCCCAGCACCAGTCGCGATGCAGGTTGGGGTAATACGTCGTGAGACCCTGGCTCACCGGCAATTCGGTGCCGAGCGCGGCGTGCACCGCCGCCGCTTCGTTGCGGCCGGCGAGGCCAAGAGGCCGCATCAATTCCCGGACCCGGACTGCCTGGTCCTCGAGCGCCGCCGCCACGCGCGTCAGGCGCGCGCGCGCCGGCGGCGTGAGCTCGGTCCCTCCGAGACCGGCGCGGTGGCGCGCCGCTTCGGTAGCGTAGTGCGTCAGCAGGTGATGCAAGCGGCCCCGCCACTCGGAGAGTGCGAGCCTCGGCTCCGGCATCAGCCACGGGATCCCGCCGATCGACGGATAGTCGACGCGGCACGCGAGGCAGCCCGCGCCGGTCAGGCGCGTACCACAAGTCGGGCAGGCGAGCAATTCGGCGATCCGCGCATCGAAGCCCATGGGCACATCATGCCGCAACCGTGCGGTTGTGGTGGCACCCCGCGGCGCCGACTATCATTCGCGCATGCCAGGGGATGCCATTGCCGCGCCGCGTGTCGAGCGCCGTACCGAGCAGAACGGCGACGCCGAGCTCGTGGTGCACGGCGCGCGCACGGTCGACCACGTTGCATTGCGGCCGTCGCTCTTTCGCGAACTGCACCGTCCGTTCGCGCTCGGCGCCGGCGAGCGGATCGCGGTGCGCGGCCTGCTCGCACTGTTACGCCTACCCGGCGGGGCCAAGCTGTTGCGCGCCTGGCATGCGAGGCGCGGCGCATGAACGTCAACGACATCATCGTGCAGGTGACGGTGGCGGTCATGCTCCTCGCGTTGCTGGCAGTTGCCTTCGCCTGGGCGTACCGTCGCTGGGGCCGGTTCCGGGCCCGCAAACAGACCGTCAAGTCGTTTGAGGCCGTCGCGGCTTCGGTGCTGCGCGACGTGCTGATTCCGGATGGCAGCGGCGGCCAGCTGCACATCGATTTCCTGCTGCTCACGGGCCGCGGCCTGCTGGTGGTCGACTACCGTGACGTCGAAGGCGTCGTTTTCGGCGGCGAGCACATGCGGGAGTGGGCTGTGATGAACGGCAGCGAACGCTCCACGTTCCTGAACCCGCTGGAGGCGCTTTACGACCGCATCTCGGCGATCAAGCTGCTCGCGGGCGAAGTGCCCGTCGACGGCCGCATCGTGTTCACCAGCCGCTCCAAGTTTCCCAAGGGCCGGCCGCCGCGCGTGCTG
>DATMEC010000182.1:0-8420 GCA_035557125.1 Steroidobacteraceae bacterium | reverse complement strand
GTCAGTTGACCGGAGCCATGAACGGGTCGTTGTAATACTGCCCACCGATGTCCAGCCACTCGGCGATCAACCGCAGTTCCGCGGGCGTCAGCCAGTCCGCATGCGTGCCGCCCGCATCGAAGCGGCTGAAGAACCTCGTCGATGCCCGCGCGCCGCCGGCGCTCATCGAAGGCGCGACCGGCACCGGCACCAGCGTCGGCTCCCCGGTCACCGGATCCACAGGGCCCGGCACCAGGATGTCCTGCAGCGCGCCCATGTTAACTTCCTGCGCGTTGTCCGTGAACAGGAGTTCGCGGTACGACACGAGATGATCGGCATCGTCGGGCGACGCGCCGCCGGAGAGATCGAGCTGTCCGGCCGGTACCTGCACCGCGCCCATCGCGTCGACGGGGCCGTGGCAAGTCGTGCAGGTGTTGTCCTGGACGAGGTTGCCCATGTTGTCGAGCACGAGGCGCGGCACCGACCAGACCGGGTGGACGTGGTCCGGGAAGTGGATCGTGATGCGGCAGTTCGCGTTCCAGTCTGACTGGCAGGTGGCCGAGGTCGGTGCGGGTGTCAGCAAATCCGCGTAGCGATACGCGAACGGCGCGTCGGGCACGCGGCCTGACGCAATCGGGTCGGTCCAGACGTCTTCGTACATCACGTCCACGGACGGCAACAGTGCGGCGCAATCGGTTTGGCAGGAGATGCGCGCGCGCGCCTCGGCCATGGTTTCGCCCTGCTCGGCGAAGATCGCGGGGTTCGAATTCGCGAACGGCAGACCCGTCGACGCTGCGCCGACGTTGACCGCGACGAAGAGGTTTTCGCGCCCGTGGGAAACGGCGGGGAGTCCGCCCGGCTGCGCGCCGGCGGGGATGTGGCAGCCGTTGCAGGTGAGCACCTCGCCCGCGCGGAGCTGCATCCAGTTGAGGTGGCGCGGGCTCGTGCGCCGGCCGTTCGCGTCGAGGATGCCGATCCCGAAAGGCACGCCGGCCGGCACCTTGATGCGCACGGAGCCGTCGGGCTCGACCGGGGCGTAACCCAGGATTTCGCGCATGCCGAGCCCACCCGCGGCGCCGAACGCCGAGCCGCGGAAATCGCGCACCTCGTCATCGGGGAGCCCGACCGCCTTCTCGATGCGCACGAAGCGGGCGGGACGTTCGTCGGCCGTGGTCTGCACCGGGTCGATGAGCGATGCATAGCCGCCGGGCGCGATATCCGCTCCGTCCAGGTCGTAGACGCTGCGGATATTCAGGATGCCGACGTTCTCGGCCGCGAGCACCGGGTCGTAGTCGACGCCGGCGACCGCGTCGATGATCACCGCCGGCAGCGGCGAGCGCACCGCGAGCGAAATGACCTCGGTGTAGCGGATTCCCTCGACTGGCTGCAGCACCGGGCGTTGCGTCCCGTCGTTCGGGTCGTACAGCCACACGCCATATAAAGGTGGCGCGGGCTCGAGCGCGGCGTCCTCGAGGTTCTCCAGGGTACAGGGGAGGGTGCGGCCCTCGTCGTCGTTCAGGCGGCACATCGTCCAGGTCGACAGCATGCGGCCCGTGCCGTCGCGCAACGGAAACACGGACGAATAGCGGCCGCCCGGGGAGAGGCCGGGATCGGTGCGGACGTCGCTGACCGACAGCCGCAGCTGGGCGGGGCCCGGCAGCCCCAGGTTGTCGAGGTCGGCCTGTTCGATCTCGACGAAGGCCACGCTGTCGATGGTGACGACGTCACCACCCTGTTCACTGCCCTGGAACGGCTTGATGAGCGCGACGACGCGGCCGTCCTCCGCGGGACGCGGCTGCAGGAACTGGACAGTGGCGGTTCCCTGTACCGCGGCGACTGTCGGACCGCCGCCGGTCCCGGTCGCGTGGCTGTTGGCGCCGTATAGCAACTCGAGCCCGCTGCCGTCCGGGTTCACCGTATACAGGTGTATCGAGCTGCCGCTCGCGTTTTCCCAGCGGCTGAACACGATGCGCCCATCGTCGAGCACGTCGGGGTCGAGGTCGTGGCTCTGGTTGAAGGAGATCTGGCGGATTCCGGAGCCGTCCGCGTTCATCACGTGGAGTACGAAGGCGTGCTCGTTCCGGTCCTCGTCCTGGGCGGCAAACTGCGGCTTGCCCTCGTCGATCAGCACGGCTTTCGCCTGCCGCTGCCGCGTGGACGAGAAGACGATGCGGCCGTCCGGCAGGTAGTGGGGCGCGACGTCGTGGCCTTCCTCGGCGACGATGTCGGAAGCGATGACGCGGCGGAGCACGTCGGTGGTGCGGTCGTACTCCCAAACGTTCCAGGTTGGCTGCTCGCTGTCCATCGCGCCGGGGATCAGCGGCATGCGCATCGCGAACACGACCTTCGTGCCGTCGTACGAGCCGTCGATGTCGCGCACGTCCCAGAGCCCGGCCGTGACGCGCTCCGTGATGTTGACTTCCGGCACGTCGGGCGCCGCGCGGTCGCGCAGCCACACGTCCGCGCCCGCGGTGAAAGTCTCGAGCTCGCGCACGTCGATGTCGTCGAGTTCAGTCAGGTCGGCGGGCAGGGGGCTGCGCACGTACGCGACCGGGACGTCGAGCACGACCGGATCCGGCGACTGGCCGCTGCCGATGTTCACGTCGCCGTCGTGCCCGGTGGCACAGCCGGCGAGCGCAACGGCCGCAAGCGACAGAATCCGCGATGTCGTATTCGTGACGGGCATCTCAATTCACTCCGGTCTCTACAAGCGTTACTTCACGACAGAATGCAGTCACACGACTGCGTCACGGACCACAGAAACCAACTGGTATCCCCTGAATACAAGCATTTGCACGCAGATCGACAGGTCACGCAACGAGCCTACCTTGACCTGGGTCGCGGGTGAATGTCGCGGTTCAGAGACATTACCCGCCCCAAGGCCCGCCGATATATTCGCCCGCAGTTCGGAAAGCCGCGAGCGAGTGGAGCACGGAAATGCGTTCGTCGCGAGAAGTTGAAAGTCCGTTCGTGAAGCGCCTCGTCGCAGTCGTGGCGCTCGCCGCATGCGCCGCGTCCGCGCACGCGGGGCCGCGCGAGCAGGCGAAGCGCATTCACGACCGCATCGCGGGCGTGCCGCCGTCGGCCACGGTGCTGAACCAGATGGAAACCGAGGTCGCGGGCGGCAACACCGAGGCCGCGGCGATGAGGGCGATGAACAACCCGTCGTTCTACTCGGTGACGCTGAAGAACCTGGTCACGCCGTGGACCAACCGCGAGCAGACGGTGTTCGCCCCGCTCAACGACTACACCGCGACGGTGATCGGCATGGTCCGCGACGACCTGCCATTCAACGAGATTCTCTCCGACGACATCCTCTACGTCGGCGGTGGCGGCCTTGGCCTGCCGGCCGTGTCGGCCTCGAACAACGACCACTACGAGCAGATGGAAACCCGCGGCGTCAACCTGCTCACCGGCCTCACGCGCACGACGCAGTCCGGCGTCTACGGCACGCCGCCCACGGCGACCGCAGGCGTCCTGACCTCCCGCGCTGCGGCGCAGTCGTTCTTCATCGCCGGCACCAACCGCGCGATGTTCCGCTTCACGCTGCTCAACCACATGTGTCGTGACCTTGAGGAGGTGCAGGACACCTCGCGGCCGCCCGACCGCATCCGCCAGGACGTGAGCCGGAGCCCGGGCGGCGATGCGCGCCTGTTCCTCAACAACTGCGTCGGCTGCCATTCGGGCATGGACCCGATGACCCAGGCCTTCGCGTACTACACCTTCGACGAGGCGCAGGGCCGCATGGTCTACACCGGCGGCAACGTGCAGCCGAAGTACTTCAACAACGACACCACGTTCGCGTTCGGCTTCCGCACGCCGGACGACGCCTGGGAGAACCGCTGGCGCGCCGGGCAGAACTCGCTGCTCGGCTGGGATACGAACTTGCCGGGCTCCGGCAATGGCGCCAAGTCGCTGGGGCAGGAGTTCGGCGCGAGTGAAGGGTTCGCGACCTGCCAGGTCGAGAAGGTCTTCCGCACCGTCTGTCTGCGCAACCCGCAGGACGCCGCCGACCGCAACCAGATTGCGTCGATGTCGAGTTCGTTCCGTTCGAGCGGCTACCGGCTGAAGCAGGTCTTCGCCGACGCCGCCGACTACTGCAAGGGTCCGTGAGGGACAGACGATGAATCGCATCGCCAGCATCCGAATGCGCATCCTCGCCGCCCTCGTGCCGGCGCTCACCCTGCTCGCGGGCTGCGGGGGCGGCGCCTCGACCGACGAGAACCCGGCCACCACGCCGCCGCCGCCCGCCGGATATTCCGGCCCGCCGCCGGCGAGCCAGGACGTGCAGGCGTTCAAGCTCAACGTCTGGGACAACCTGCAGGCGTCGAACCGCTGCGGAGCGTGCCACGGCACCGGCGGACAGGTTCCGAGCTTCGTGCGCGGCGACGACATCAACCTCGCCTACGAGGCCGCGAACGGCGTCGTCAACCTCGGCAGCCCCGGCGACTCCATGATGGTCACGAAAGTCGGCGGCGGCCATAACTGCTGGCTCGCGGCCGACTCGGCCTGCTCCGACCAGCTCACGGTGTGGATCCGCAACTGGGCGGGCCAGACGCTCGGAGGCACGCGCGGCGCGCCGCTGCAGCCGCCGCCGATCAAGGAAGTCGGCGACAGCAAGTCGTTCCCGACCGGTTCGGCGCTCTTCGGCTCGACCGTTTACCCGCTGCTCGACCAGTACTGCTCGCGCTGCCACTCGTCGGGCGCGACGACGCCGCAGTCGCCGTTCTTCGCCGAATCGGACGTCGACGTCGCCTACGCCGCAGTGCGCGCGAAGATCAACCTCGACTCGCCGGAACAGTCGCGCCTCGTGGTGCGCCTGCGCAGCGAGTTCCACAACTGCTGGATCGACTGCGCCACGGCCGCGAACGCCATGGAGGCGGCGATCCAGGACTTCGCGGACGGCGTGCCGCTCACGGAGGTCGACCCGGACCTCGTGATCTCGAAGGCGTTGACGCTCTACGACGGCACTGTCGCGAGCGGCGGCAGCCGGTTCGACAATTCGGCGATCGCGCTCTACGAGTTCAAGACGGGCACCGGCTCGGTCGCTTACGACACGTCGGGCGTCGAGCCCTCGCTCAACCTGTCGTTGTCCGGCGCCGTGAGCTGGGTCGGCGGCTGGGGCATCGACCTGCGCGGCGGCAAGGCGCAGGGCACGACCGCTTCGAGCCGCAAGCTCCACGACCTCATCAAGGCGACGGGCGAGTACTCGATCGAGGCCTGGGTCGCGCCCGCCAACGTGGTGCAGGAGATGGCGCACATCGTCAGCTACTCCGGCGGCACGACCGCGCGCAACTTCACGCTGGGCCAGACGATGTACAACTACGATTACCTGAATCGCGCGACGACGACCGACGGGAACGGCGCGCCGATGCTGTCGACGCCAGCGGCCGACGAAGTGCTGCAGGCGACGCTGCAGCACGTGGTCGCCACCTACAGTGCCGTCGACGGCCGCCGCATCTACGTCAACGGCGAGCTCCACTCCGAGGCGGACCCGGCGCCAGCGGGTCTGTTCACCGACTGGAACGACACGTTCGCGCTCGTCGTCGGCAACGAGGTCAGCAACGACCGCACCTGGCAGGGCGTCGTGCGCATGGTCGTCATCCACAACCGCGCGCTCACGCAGGGCCAGATTACGCAGAACTTCGACGCGGGTGTCGGCGAACGCTTCTACCTGCTGTTCTCGGTGTCTCACCTCGTCGACGTACCGCAGAGCTACGTCTTGTTCGAGGCGAGCCAGTTCGACAGCTATTCGTACCTGTTCAGCAAGCCGGCCTTCATCAGCCTCGACGACGCCGCGGACCCGGACGAGATCCGCGTCCAGGGCGTGCGCATCGGCATCAACGGCGCCGAGGCCAGGGTCGGCCAGGCCTATGCGCCGCTCGACCGCACGGTCACGTCCGCCGGTTACACGCCGGAGACGGGGTTCGGCCTGTCGGGGCTCGGCACGGTTGTCGCGCTCGACAAGGGCCCGTCGGCGGACGAGTTCTTCCTGAGCTTCGAGCGCATCGCCGGCAACAGCCATCCGCACGTGGAGCCGGCGCCGACGCCGCTGCCGCCGCCGCCGGACGGCGACCCGGCCTCGCAGATCGGCTTGCGCACCTTCGAGGAGATCTCGGCCTCCATGTCCGCGATGACGGGCATCGCAACGACGAACCCGAACGTCGCCGAGACCTACAATCGCGTGCGCGAACAGTTGCCCACGGTCGAGAACATCGAGGGTTTCCTCGCCTCGCACCAGGTCGGCGCCGCCCAGCTCGCGATCGAGTACTGCAATGAGCTGGTGGACGACGTGGGCCTGCGCGCCACGTATTTCCCAGGCTTCAACTTCAACGCCACGGCGGCATCGGCCTTCGACACACCGGCCGAGCGCGCCCAGATCACGGGACCGCTCCGGACGCGCGCCGTGGGCACGGGGCTCACCACGCAGCCGGATGCGGCGGAAATCTCCGCCGAGGTCGACTCGCTGATGGGGATTCTCACGTCGTCCTGCGGCGGCGCCTGCGCCGCGGACCGCACGAGGGTCATCGTCAAAGCGGCCTGCTCAGCGGTCATAGGCAGCGCCAGCACGCTGCTGCAATGAGGGACTTGCACCAATGAAGAGAAAATCGAGCCGCCGCGCGCTGGACGTCAACGCCCCGCTGCGCCAGCCGGACCATCCGCGCCCGGTCACTCGGCGGCAGTTCGTCTCGCAAGGCTTCGTCGCGGGCGCAGCCACGGTCGTTGCCCCGACGCTGTTCGGTCTCTTCGCCAACCCGCGCGCAGCGTATGCCCAGCTCGCGCCAGATCTCGAGGCGCTGAAGACGGCCTGCGGCCTCGCGGTGCAGGGCGCGGGCAAGATCCCGTTCATCTGCATCGACCTCGCCGGCGGCGCCAACATGGCCGGTTCCAACGTCCTCACGGGCGGCCAGGACGGGCAGGAGGATTTCCTCTCGGTGGCGGGCTACGGGCAACTCGGCCTGCCGGGCGACATGGTGCCGAACGCGCCGAACCCGGGCAGTCCGACCAATGACTTCATCGAGCGGCGTCTCGGCCTCCTGTTCCACCTCGACAGCGCCTTCGCGCGCGGCATCCTCGAGCGCGTCAGCGTGACAACGGCCGCAGACATCAACGGCGCCGTGATCCCGGCACGCTCCGAGAACGACACCGGCAATAACCCTCACAACCCGATGTACGGCATCTTCCAGGCCGGCGCAGACGGCTCGCTGCTGACGCTGATCGGCTCGGAGAGCTCGGAGTCGGGCGGCAACTCGATGGCGCCCGCCTACTTGATCGACCCCGCGGCACGCCCGACCAAGGTCGACCGCACGAGCGACGCCACCGGCCTCGTCGATACGGGCAAGCTTGTGGGGCTTCTCGACGAAAACGACGCCGTGCGCGTCATGGAGTCGATCCAGCGTCTCTCGGACGACAAGCTGGCGCGCGTCGACACCGGCATCATCACGCGCGACGCGGTGATCAAGGACCTGGTGCGCTGCAACTACGTGAAGGCGGCGGATCTCGCCGACCGGTTTGGCAGCCCAGACGCGCTGAATCCCGAGCTCGACGCTGACATCGTCGGGGCGGCCGGCATCTTCACGCAGGCCGAGTTCGCCAACGACGACGAATTCCGCAAGACCGCCGCGGTGATGAAGCTCGTTATCAACGGCTATGCGGGCGCCGGCACGATCACGATGGGCGGCTATGACTACCACGGCCAGGGCCGTGCGACCGGCGAGCTTCGCGACCTGCGCGCGGGTCGCTGCATGGGCGCCTGCCTGGAGTACGCGGCGCGCCGCGGCGTCCCGCTGATGCTGTACGTCTTCAGCGACGGCTCACTCTCCGCTGATGGCGTGGTCGATAACAGCGCCGACGGGCGCGGCAAGTTCGACTGGTCGAGCGACAACCAGCAGACCGCTGCCTCGTTCTTCCTGGTGTACAACCCGGGCGGCAGGCCACAGCTCTACACGGAAGACAGCCGGCCGCCGGCACAGCACCAGCAGCTCGGCTGGTTCAGGAACGACGGCTCGGTCGAGACCGCGGGCACGCCGGCCGCCAACAACGTCAACCTGCTGGTTGAGACGGTGATCCTGAATTACCTGGCCCTGCACGGTGAACAAGGCCAGTTTGGGACTCTGTTTCCCGGGCATGGGCTTGGCTCGGCAACCCTGCAGGACAGCCTGATCGCCTTCAACTCCATCCGTTGACGGCGTCATTGTGTGACGTGCGCCGAGACCGCGGGCGCGCCTTAAGTAAACATATCCCGTGCCGGGTTGGCCGGCGTCATGTTTCGCGGGGTTCACCATGGAAACACGCCAGCATCGCCGGGGCGCGGTAACGCGCCTCGCATTGGCCGGGTTCCTCGCGGCGATCGCGTTCGCAGCGACGGCGAACGAGGGTCCGGCCGCACCTGATTTCGCGCTGGCCTCCACGGCCGGCACCAACTACCGCCTGTCGGAGTA
>DATMEC010000181.1:0-6924 GCA_035557125.1 Steroidobacteraceae bacterium | reverse complement strand
GTCGGCCGTCCTCACCACCGAGCCGGTGTACCGCGCCTTCTACGACGACTACGTGAAGCTGACGGCCTTCCTGCACTCGCACAGCTACACGGGCAATCCGCTCGCCTGCGCGGTGGCGCTCGCGACGCTCGGCATCTTCCGGGACGAGGACGTGGTCGCGAGGAACAGGCTGCTCGCGCGCCGCATGGCCGAGGCCCTCGCGCCGCTGGCCGGCCATCCGCAGGTCGCCGAAGTGCGGCAGACCGGCATGATCGCGGCCGTCGAGTTCGTGAAGGACCGCGCGACCGGCGAGCGCTTCGACTGGCGCGAGCGGCGCGGCTTGCGCGCATACCAGTACGCCCTCGATCGCGGCGCGCTGCTGCGCCCGATCGGCAACGTCGTCTATCTGATGCCGCCCTACGTCATCACGCCGGACGAGATCGACTGGCTGGCCGGCGTCGCCGCTGGCTCCGTGGACGCCGCGTGCGTCTGATCCGCGTGCACGTGGACGCGGCGCTCGCCGAGGGCGCCCGCGTCACGCTAGGCGGCTCCGCCGCCGCCCATGTGCGCCGCGTGCTGCGGCTCGCGCCGGGCGCTGCGCTCACCCTCTTCAACGGCGACGGCCAGGACTACCCGTCGCGCATCGTGGGCCTCGGCCGCGGCACGGTCGAAGCCGCGGTCGAGGGCCGCGCCGCAGCACGCGCGGAGTCGCCGCTCCAGGTCACGCTGGTGCAGGGCGTCGCGCGCGCCGAGCGCATGGACCTCGTGGTGCAGAAGGCAACGGAGCTCGGCGTCGCCGCCATCGTGCCGGTCGCGACGGCGCGCAGCGTCGTACGGCTCGACCGCGACACGCGCGAGCGCAGGCTCGCGCACTGGCGCGGCATCGCCATCGCCGCCTGCGAGCAGTGCGGCCGGGCAAGGATTCCCGGGCTCGCGGAACCGCAGCCCCTTGTTACACGGCTTGCTGCGCCGGCGTCGGGATTGCGCATCCTGCTCGCTCCCGGCGCGGACGCTGGCCTCGCCGTCGCCGCGCGTGGCGCGCAAGCGGTCGAGCTCCTGGTCGGGCCGGAAGGCGGCCTCGACGACGGGGAACGGGAGGCCGCGCTGGCGGCGGGCTACCGCGCCTGCCGTCTGGGCCCACGCGTGCTGCGCAGCGAAACCGCGGCGATCGCGGCGATCGCAGTGCTGCAGGCGGTGGCGGGGGACTTCGGAGGGGACGCGCACCTTCATATTCGCCAGTGACGTGGGGCCGTGCGGCGTAGCGTGAGCGAATATGTAGGTGCGCGTCCCCTCCGCGTTTATGCCGCGGTGACGGTCGTCTCGTCGGCGATCATGTCCTCGAGGCGTTCGAGGTCGGGGATCAGCGGCAATTCGTTGACCATGCGCACCTGGCACATCACGGGCGAGCGCTCCGGGAAGGCGCGCGAGCCGTCGGGCGCGATCACGTGGGGATTCACGCGCACGAGCTGCGGGAAGCCCTGCGTCGCGATGCCGAAGTGACCGGCCGGCAGCTTCTGCCCGAGGCAGGTGAAAATCACGATGCGCGTGCGGCCGCCGATAACCGGGATGCGCTTGCCGCAGGCGCCTTCGAAGGACACGACGGGCACACCGCGGCCGTTCCAGGCCTGTATGCCGAGGTACCAGGGCGGCGCGCCCGGCATCTCCTGCAGCGGCTGGAAGCTCGTCACCTCCGCGACGCAGGCACGCGGCACGAGCAGCCGCTCGTCGAGCAGCGGCACCAGCAGGCCGTAGAGTTCCTGCTGCTCGCTCACGACGCGGCTCGCCGCACGAGCGGCTCGATGGCCTGCAGCAACTGGCCTTCCTGGTAGGGCTTGCCGAGATACTCGTTGACGCCGAGCTCGATCGCGCGCGCGCGGTGCTTCTCGCCGACGCGCGACGTGATCATCACGATCGGCACGTCCTTGAGCCTGGCGTCGTTACGCACGTGGGAGGCGACCTCGTAACCGTCCATGCGCGGCATCTCGATGTCGAGCAGGATCACGTCCGGCACCTCGTCCTGCAGCACCGAAACCGCCTCCAGGCCGTCCTTCGCCGTGACGACGCGCATGCCGTTGCGTTCGAGGAGGCGCTGGGTGACGCGCCGCACGGTGATCGAATCGTCGACCACGAGCGCGAAGATGCGCCGGTCGACCTGCGGTTCCGGCGCCGCGGCGCGCGGACCATCGGCCGGCTTGTGGCGCCATTCCGAGCGCACCAGCGCGCCGATGTCGAGGATGATGCAGATGCGCCCGTCGCCCAGGATGGTCGCGCCGGAAATGCCGCGGATCCCGGAGATCTGCGGGCCCACGGTCTTCACCACGATTTCGCGGCTGCCGATCAGCTCGTCGGTCACGACCGCCGTCGAATGCTCGCCGGCGCGCACGAGGATCACCGGCACGGCCACGTCGTGATCCGGCATCGACGACGGCGCGCCGCCGACGAACGCCGCGAGGTGCTGGAAGCGGTACTTCTGCCCGCCGTACTCGAAGCTCGCGGACTCCTCAGCCAGGTGGCGCTGCACCTCGGAGCGCGGCACGCGCACGACACCCTCGACGGTCGGCAGCGGAAGCGCGTAGAGCTCATCGCCGGCGCGCGTGACCAGCGCCTGGCTGATCGCGAGGGTGAACGGCAGGCGCACCGTGAAGGTCGTGCCCTTGCCCGGCCAGGTCTCCGTGTAGAGCGAGCCGCCGAGCTTCTTGATCTCGGTCGCGACCACGTCCATGCCCACGCCGCGGCCTGCCGACTGCGTCACCTTGCCGGCGGTCGAGAAGCCGGGCTCCAGGATCAGCTGCAGCGCCTGCTCGTCGGAGAGTTCCTGCTTCAGCGTGGTGAGCCCGAGCGCGACCGCGCGGTCGCGCACCAGCTTGAGGTTGACGCCCGCGCCGTCGTCGGCGACTGCGATCACGACCTCCGAACCCTCGCGTTTCAGGGTCACGTCGATCACGCCCGTCTCGCTCTTGCCGGCGGCGGCGCGCGCCGCAGGCGCCTCGATGCCGTGCACGATGGCGTTCCGCAGCATGTGTTCGAAGGGCGCGAGCATGCGCTCGAGCACCTGGCGGTCGAGCTCACCCGCCGCTCCGTTGATGCGGACCTCGACCTTCTTCCCGGTCTCGGCCGCGGCCTGGCGCGCAATGCGGGTCAGGCGCTGGACCTGGCGCTGGAACGGGACCATGCGCGTGCGCATCAGCCCGCCCTGCAGCTCCGAGACGATGCGCCCCTGCTGCGTCAGCAGGTTCTGCACCTCGCGTGTCTGCGTCGCGAGCAGCCCCTGCACGCTCGCGACGTCCGACGAGGTTTCCGCGAGCGCGCGCGAATACTGCTGGATCGGGGAATAGCGATCGAGCTCGAGCGGGTCGAAGTCGTCCCGCCGCGTGCCGGAGTCGACGTGACGGTGCAGGATCTGCGCCTCGGTCTCGATCTCGAGCTTGCGCAGCTGGTCTTTCAGGCGCTGCGCGACGCGGCCGAGCTCAGCGAGGTTGAAGTCGATCGATGACACCTGCTGTTCGAGGCGCGCGCGGTAGATGCTGACTTCGCCGGCGACGTTCAACATGTTGTCGAGGAGGTCGGCATCGACGCGGGCAACCTCGCCGCGCTCGGCGGTTGCATCACGCACCGGCGGCCCGGACGGCGCCTGGGTGGCGGCGCGTTCCTCGGCCTCCTCCGCAGGCTCGGGCTGCGGTTCCGGCGCCGGCAGCAGCGCGGCCGCGGCGGGCACTTCGACCGGCGGCGGCACAGGGAGCGGTGTTGCCGTCACGGGCGCTGCGGGCGCGGGCGTTGCGGGCGCAGGCGTTGCGAGCGTAGCAGGTGCCACGGGCAGGGCCGACACCTGGGCTGCGGGGGCATCGCTTGCAGGCGCGCCGCCGCGGGCGACCAACCGGAGGCGCGTGACCAGGTCGCGCGCCGGCGCGACGGGACGGCCCGAACCGACGTAGTCGCGCATGCGCGCGAGCTCGTCGAGGCTCGCCTGCGCCACCTCGAGGCTGCGGTCGTCGAGCCGGTCCGCACCTTCGCCAAGCTGGATCACGAGCGACTCAAGCTCGTGGCTCAGGTCGCCCATGGCCGTGATGCCAGCCATGCGCGCGCCGCCCTTCAGCGTGTGCAGGATGCGCTTCAGTTCGGTCACGCGCTCGCCGCCGCCGCGCTCGGACCTGAGCGCCGTGAGCGCGCCGTCGGCGGCTTCGAGCAGCTCGGCTGCCTCTTCGCTGAATATCGCGGCAACTTCCGGGTCGTAGTCCTCGGCGCGGGCCGCAGGTTCCGCGGCCTCGAACTCGGGTTGCGCGGCTTCCGCCGAGCGCGGCGGCGTAAGCAGCTCTGCGGGCGCGAGATACGGCGGCCGGCCCTCGATGCCAGTGGTGACCGGCATCTTCGGCAGCACGCCGTGCACGTCGCGCTCGGACAGGACGCCGGCACCACGGCCGGGCAGCAGCGAATCGAGCGAGAGCGGCGGCGGCGCGGCCGGTGGCGAGGGCTCCGCAGGACGCGGCGGCGGTTGCGGCGCGGCGGCAACGTCCTGCGTCACCGTCATCTGCGGCGGTTCCTCGGCCAGGCGCTTCTCGAGCGCGGCGTCCTGCTGCTCGATGCGCTTCACCAGCCGGTCGAGGTTGGTGAAGTGGCCGGTGTCCTCGTGCACGGCGAGGACCACGTCTTCGAAGCCGACGACGCAGTCGGCGAGCACGCCGAGCCCCGCCTCGTCGAAGGGCACGTCGTGATCGAACATTCGCCGCAGCCACTTGTGCAGCGGTTCTGCGACCCGGATGCTGTGGCGGACTTCCGCCGTGCGCGACGCGCCGCGCAGCGTGTGGCAGGCGCGGTAGAGGTCCTCGGTGACCGTGTGCGTACCGACCGCAAGCCAGGCATTGCGCAGGTAGGCGCGGATCACCTCGAGGTGGCTCTGAACCTCCTTCTGGTAGATCTCCTGCAGCGAGGAGTCGCCGCCCTCGGCATACGCGGCCGGACGCCCGAGCCAGGCATCGTCCACGGGCGGCACGGTTTCCGACGGTGGCGCCGGCGGCGGCTCGGGCAGCGCCGCCATGCGCCGGGTCTCGACGGCCGGGTCGATCTTCTGCAGCACGAGCGCAGGCTCTGCCGAAACAGCCTGCGCCGCCGGCGCAACCGTGGGAGCCGCCTGGCCTGTCGCGTGCGCCTCGAGGCGCTGGCTGAGCTCGGGCAGGCCCGCGACGTCCCCGGTCGTACCGCCGAGTTCGCCGACGAGCGCCGGCAGGACGGCGATGGCATCGGAAAGCGTTCCCAGCATTGCGCTCGAGCGCTCGAGGGTGCCGTCGATCACGCGATTCAGCAGGTTCTCGATCGACCAGGCGAAATCGCCGATGCGGAGCGCGCCGACGACGCGCCCGGAACCCTTCAGCGTGTGGAAGGCACGGCGCACGCGGGTGAGCGATTCGCGGTCCGCGGGGTTCTCCGCCCACAACGGGTACAAGCGGCCGATGGTCGCGATCTCCTCGCCCGCCTCTTCGATGAACAGCGTCAGCAGTTCGGGATCGACGGCCGGACGCCGCGCGGTGGCATCCTGCACCTGCGCCTGCGCCTGCGCGGGCTGCGGCGCCGGAGCCGCCGGCCCGGGCGCTGGTGCCGGTGCGCGGGCGGGTGCGGCGGCGCGCATGTCATCGAGCGCGACCAGGCAGCGCTCGGCGTTGTCCAGCATGTACCAAGGATCGCCGCGTCCGGCCTGCAGCGTCTCCATGTAGTACTCGATGCCCACGATGGCGTCCGCGAGGCGGTCGATGTACTCGTCGTTGCGCGACAGGATGCCCGGGCCCAGCAGCGCGGCCACGTGGTCGCCGATGCGTCGCATTACTTCCATTGCGCGGTTGCGGCCAAGCAGCAGGAGGCCCGCGGTGATGCCGCGGGCGAGCGCGGGTGCCGCATCCAGGCCGGCCTGCTGGTCGCTGGTCGGGTCGAGCGCGTGGCCCAGCAGCTCCTTGATGCGCGCCAGGTTCACGATGCACTCGCGCAGCACCGACTCGGTGACCTGGCGAAATTCCGGGTCGGTTTCCGCGCCCGGCGCGGGTGCGCCCGGCGGCATGATGAGCCGCACGAGGGCGTCGTCGAGCCCGTCCTCGACGCCGATCAGGGTCGCCGCGATTGCGATCAGCGTGTCCTGCTCGGCCGGCGTGCGGCGCGTGATGATGTCCGTCAGGCGCGTCAGCTCGCCCTGCACCTGCTCGCGCACCGACCCGAGGCCCAGCACGGCCAGCGTGTCGCCGATCTTCTTGAGCAGGTCAACCTGCGGGGCGAGCTCCTCGGGCGGGCCGCCCTTGCGCGTGTACAGGTCGAGCGCGTCCTTGACGCGGCCGAGGTCCTCCTTGATCGCGGCGGCCACCGTGCGCATGAGGCGCACGGACGGCGCCGACAGCGACTCGCGTTCCTGCTCGACCGACTCGTCGAGCGGCAGCAACTCGCCGAGCCGGAAGGAGCCGCGCACCGCGTCGATGCGCTCGCCGCGGTTGGTCGCGCGGGCGACGTAGAACAGGAGGTTGTTCAACAGCTCGATCGGCGGCGAGCCGGCGTACGCTTCCTCGCCCATGGCGTACAGTCGCCTGAGCTCGCGGTCGGCGTGCCCGAGAAGGCGCTTGACGGTGACGCTCGCCTCCAGCCCGCCACCGCGCAAGGCGTCGATGAGGGCGCCGGTCACCCACCAGAGCTGGTACAGGGCTGCCGAGGTCGCGACGCTCTCCATTCGATTCGCGACCTCGCCGAGCGCGTTGAGGCCGCGTTCGTCGCCCTCGCTGCGGATGAACCCGAGCAGGCCCGCCTGGAACTTCGGGCGCAGGCGCCGCGCCCATTGCGCAACCGTCAACTGCCGGTCGCGGGCGTCGGCCTCGCGCATGGCCGGCGCCTTCTCCGAGCTGAGGTTCAGCGAAAGCAGCGTGCCCTCGGACAGGAGCGGCGCGCCGCGCACCGCGCGCAGGTCGTTGAGGAGCGGCA
>DATMEC010000180.1:0-11102 GCA_035557125.1 Steroidobacteraceae bacterium | reverse complement strand
GAGCTGTAGTTGCGGCTGCCGACGACGAGCATGAGCGCGCTCATGCGGCCGAGACTGCGCGTCCCGGCGCGGAGGGTCAACTGGTCATTCGTCCTTCGGCTTGCGCGACTTGATCCAGTCGGAAAGCTTGCGCAGGTCCTTCTTCTTCTTCCATTCTTTCTTGACGAGCTGGCCGCTGTCGTAGGGGTCGTAGCCTTTCTTCAGGCCGAGCTGGTTCTGCTCGATGCGCTTCTGCGTGCCCGCCGAATAATCCGCGCTGAATGCGAGCGTCGGGTCGTCGAGCAGGCGACGCATGACCTCGTCGCTCGAGCTGCCGCTGACCGGCACCCAGATCGCGTTGCCGAGTTCGTCGAACTCGATGCGCCCATGGCCGAGCCTCTGCTCCTCGGCGTAGTGGCTCATCTCCTTGGCGCTGTCGCCGATCTTGCGCGAATTGTCCTTGTCGCCCATCGAGTTACCGCTCAGCGAGATCCGCTTACCCGGCGAACGGTAGCGAAGCGGCGGGGCCGGTTCCGCGAAGGCATTCACATAATCAAGGCGTCCGCAGGCCCGGATCGTTCCTGTATGGACATACAGCCGAACTGGAGTATCCGCCGCCGGCGGATTCAAGGCGCGAGCGTAATGGGCGCCTTGGCGAGTACGACGTACGACTCATCGTGCAGCAGCCGGATTTCATAGTCGCCCGGCACGATCCGGCCGTCGGTCGCGTCTGGAACGAAGCTCGTCTCGCCGGCGAAAGCCGCTTCCGTATAGATGAAGCCGAGGTATTGCGAAACGTCTGTCTCGCCTGCGCGGTAGAGGCCGATCCAGTCGCGCAAGTCCCCTGGTGCATTGCGCCAGCGCACGCGGATCGGCTCGCCAATCCGCGTCGAAGGGGAAATGGCCACGATCTCGGGCCGCGCGCCCGGTGCCGCGATCGTGAAGGCGCTTCGCCTCAGCACGGCTCCATCCTCGCCGACGAGAACGACGTCATAGTCGCCGGCTGCAAGTCCGACGGTCGAGAGCGGAATCGTCCGCTGGTAGTCGTGCGGCATGTCGCGCACGCCGGTCAACGCATCCCGCGGTTCGCCGCCGCGGCGGACGACAAGCGCCGTCCATGCCGGGCCGTGCGGGTCCCAGGTGCGCACAAGGACGCTCGCACCCTGCTGCACGAGGCGCGGCGCTGCCGAGATCAGCGCGGGCGCATCGGCCGGCACGACTTGAAATGTCGAGACGACGGCGCGGTGGTCCGACGGCCAGGGGAATACTTCGATGTCGGTCTCCAGGCCATCGAGTTCGCCGACGATCCCGGATCCGACGGTCGTACTGCGGCCGCCCGTGAACACGTAGTCGATGCGACTGCGGCTGCGATCGTGGTCCAGCAGCGGATGCGGCGCACCCGGCGTCCAGGTGAAGCCGGGATGCTTGACGGAATCCGGATACGCTTCGCGAAAGCTGTCACGGAGCCCTGAGTCGGCCAGCACGCGGGTCACCGCGCGATCGAGTGGATTCGCATCCTCGGGTCGTTCGCGATCACTCGCGGCCGCGTCCAGGTGCGACGGGGAATTGAAGTCGCCCGTAAGGTACACGGGGATGCCATCCGCAGCGAGGCGGCCGAGTGCCTCGAGAGGCCGGGTTTCCGCGAGGCGCACGGCGTCCTCGCCGGCGCCGCTCGACAGGTGGACGTTCGCCACGGCAACAACCCGGCCCGGGCGCACCATGATCCAGGCGTGCAGCGCGTCGAGGTCGAGCGCGGTCGTCGAGTACGGCGAGGGTCCGGACTCAGAGCGCAGGCCTGAACCGGAATCGAAGATCGGCCAGCGCGACAGGAGGCGGCGTCGCGGGTCGACGTAGGGCATGCCCGCAACCTCGGCGATACGCTCGAGGTTGCGGTCCGCTTCCTGCACGCCGACGATGTCCGCGTTGGCCGCACGGATGGCCTCGCCGACCTTTTCGAGGCTCACCTGTTCACCGCCGTACCAGACGTTGAACGTCATGACACGCAGCGTCACCATCTCGTCCGCCGCGACGGCCGGAAGGGATGCGACGGCCGGCCACAGCAGAAGCGCGAGCCAGGCGCGCTTCATCGAGCGCCGCTTACTCGGGCTTGCGAAAGCGCAGCGTGAAGCGGTCGCTCTCGCCAATCGCGAGGTACTTGTCGCGGTCCACGTCGCCGCCCTGCAATGTCGGCGGCAGCGTCCAGACGCCTTTCGGGTGGTCCGCCGTGTCTTTCGGGTTGGCGTTGACATCGCTCTTGCCGATCAGCTTGAAGCCGGCTTTCTCGATCATCGCGATCGCGTAGTCCTCGCGCACGTAGCCCGACTCCGCCTTCGGATCCTGGGGCTTGTCGGCCTTGGCGCGGTGCTCGGCTACGCCGAGGATGCCGCCCGGCTTGAGCGCGGCGTACATCGCCTTGAACATCGCGTCGGCGGCGTCGTCACCCATCCAGCCGTGGATGTTGCGGAACGTGAGGACCATGTCCACGCTGCCGTCCGGCACGGGCTTCAGGGCGTTCGGCGCCTGCAGTGCCGTGACTTTCGCGCGATCGTAGAGTTCAGGGCGCGAGGCGAGCTTGTCAGCGTACTTCTTCGAGTTCTTCTTGGCGTACTCGCTCGTGGCGTTGGGGTCCCAGCCCGCGGCGATGTACGTGCCCTTCTCACGCAGGGTGGGGGCGAGCACTTCCGTGTACCAGCCGCCGCCGCCCGGCGATACTTCCATGACGGCCATGTCCTGGCGGAAGCCGAAGAACTGCAGCGTCTCCTTCGGGTGGCGGTACTTGTCGCGCGCACAGTTCTCGTCGCTGCGGTGGTCGCCCGCCAGTACCTTGTCGAGCGTCGCGAGCGTCTCAGCGTCCGTGACGGGCGGTTCGGTGGCCGTAGCCGCAAAGGCGGCGAGGCAGGCGAGGGCCGTGGCTGCGCCACGGAGGGTTCGGGTCCTGGTCATTGCGTGTGCTCCTTGGTTGCGCCCTCAGGCGGCGCCATCCGGTTCAAGATACGTGTAGCCGGCAAGTTCCGACTCGTAGAAGCGCTTGAGCGCCTGCCCCTCGGCGACCGAGAGGCTGCCGTCGCGCATCGCGCGCTCGCAGTCGCGCGCGAAGCGCGGGTAGAGCTCTCCCGGGTCGTACTGCATGTAGCCGAGCACCGCGCGCGCGGTGTCCCCCTTGATGATCTCCTCGATCCACCAGCCGTGCGCGTCGTCGAGGCGGATGTGCACGACGTGCGTGTCGCCAAACAGGTTGTGCAGGTCCCCGAGCGTCTCCTGGTAGGCGCCGACGAGGAAGGCCGCGAGGAAGTACTCCTCGCCCGTCACGAGCTCGTGCACCTCGAGCGTGCGCTTGACGTCGCGCTGGGACACGAAGCGGTCGATCTTTCCGTCCGAGTCGCAGGTGATGTCCGCGAGCACGGCGCTGCGCGTGGGCCGTTCGTCGAGCCGGTGCAGCGGCATGATCGGGAACAGCTGGTCGATCGCCCAGCTGTCCGGCAGCGACTGGAACACGGAGAGGTTGCAGAAATAAATATCGGAGAGGACCGTCTCGAGGTCCTCGAGCTCCTCGGGGACCTTGCCGAGCTTGCGGGTGAGGTCGCGCACCTTCGCGCAGGTCGCCCAGTACAGCCGCTCGGCGAGGCTCCTCATCTCGATCGTCAGGTAGCCGAGGCTGAACATCTGGTGCGCCTGCTCGCGCGCCTGCTGCGCGTCGTGCCAGCACTCGACGAGCCGGCGCTCGCTCACGGTCTGCCAGGCGTCGTAAAGGTCCGCGACCGGTGACGGCAGGTTGCCGTCGGCCGGGCGTTCCGGCACGCTGAAGCGGTCGAGCCGCGCCGCGCCGAGCGTATTGAACACGAGCACGCTGTGGTGCGCCGTGATGGCGCGGCCGGACTCGCTGATGATCATCGGGTGGGCGAGGCCGCGCGCGTTGCAGACGCTGGCGACGCGGTAGACGACGTCGTTCGCGTACTCGCGCAGCGAGTAGTTCGTGGACGACTCGAAGTTCGTGCGCGAGCCGTCATAGTCGATCCCGAGTCCGCCGCCGACGTCGATGTACTCGAGCCCCGCACCGAGCCGCGCGAGCTCCGCGTAGACCTGGGCGAGCTCGTTGACGGCGTCCTTGACGCGGCGGATGTCGTGCAGCTGCGAGCCCGGGTGACAGTGCACCAGCTTCAGGCAGTCGAGCATGCCGTGGGAGCGCAGCACCTCGACGAGCTCGAGGATCTCGGTCGTGAACAGGCCGAACTTCGAGCGGTCTCCCGCCGATTCACGCCATCTGCCAGCACCCTCGGCCGCGAGCTTCACGCGCACGCCGATCTTCGGGCGCACCTGGTACTTTTCGGCGTGCTTCAGGATGTAGCCGAGCTCGGAGAAGTTCTCGACGACCGGGATGATCGCGCGGCCGAGCTTCGTGGCGAGGATCACGGCCTCGATGTAGTCGTCGTCCTTGAAGCCGTTGCAGATGATGAGGCGGCCCGGCGCGTCGCCGGTCATCGCCATCACGGCAAGGAGCTCCGGCTTGCTGCCCGCCTCGAGGCCGAAGCCGAGGTCGGCGCTGCCGCGGTAGACCTCCTCGACGACGAGCCGCTGCTGGTTGACCTTGATCGGGAAGACCGCGGCGTAGCGGTTCTTGTAGTCGTTCTCGGTGATCGCGGCGGCGAAGGCGTCATGCAGCGAGCGCAGCCGGTCGCGCAGGATGTCGGAAAAGCGCAGTACCATCGGCGCGGTGAGGTCGCGCGCCTCGAGCTCGCGCACGACCTCGTACAGGTCGATCTCGCGCTCGCGGCTGCGGTCCGGGCGGCACACGGCGTGGCCGGCGGCATTGATGCCGAAGTACCCGCTGCCCCAGGAGCCGGTCGAGTAGACCTGCTCGGAGTCCTCGACGCTCCAGGGCGCCCGCGGCACCACCTGCCCGCGCGTCACGCTGTCCAATGGCCGGTCCCGTTCGATGCCAGAGGGCGCGGAAGATAGCAGATCAAGATGAGCCGCGCGCAACCGGTCGCGACGGGTCGCGTATCCACTCGCTCCAGGAGCCGGCATACAGCCGGCCGCCGCGGATGCCGGCTGCCTCGAGCGCGAGCAGGCCCTGACAGGCGGTGACGCCAGAGCCGCACATGCAGATCGGCGCGCGGCCGGGCGCCGCGCCGGTGCGCGCATGCCAGAGCTCGGCGATCTCGCCAGCCGCACGGAAGCGGCCGTCCGGCCCGAGGTTGTCGGGATAGGGCAGGTTGACCGCGGCGGGCACGTGACCGGCCACCGCGTCGATCGGCTCGACGTCGCCGCGGAAGCGTTCGGCGCCGCGCAGGTCGACGAGCGTCCCGCCTTCCGCGAGTTCGCGCAGCACGCCGTCGACGTCGAGCACCATCCCGGGAGGCGGGCGGGGGACGAACGTCGCCGCGGGCCGGGCCGGCGCACTGCCGGTCGACACCGGCCGGCCTTCGGCAGCCCACGCCGCGAAGCCGCCGTCGAGGACGGCGACCGTGTCGTGGCCGACCCAACGCAGCATCCACCACAGGCGCGCGGCAAAAGCGCCAGAGCCCGCGTCGTAGCAGGCGACCCGCGTGTCATTGCCGATTCCGAGCCTGCCAAGCGTTGCAGCGAACTCGGTGGGCGCGGGCAGCGGATGCCGCCCGGACGTCGGCGTGACCGGCACGGAGAGATCACGCTCGAGGTCGACGTGTACCGCGCCCGGGATGTGGCCGGCGCGCCAGGCTTCGAGACCGGCTTCCGGCTTGCCAAGCTCGAAGCGGCAATCCGCGACCAGCCAGCCGGGATCGGACAGCCCGTCCGCAAGCTCGCTCGTCGTGATGAGGGGGGTGCGCAACCTTTTCTCCGTCTCCCGCATCTTACTCGCCATGGGCGTGCTTCAAGAAAAAGTGCCGGGCACTCGTGTCGAGACGCCGGACCGCAAGCGCTCGCTGCCGCTCGTGACGAGCGCGGAGCGTGAATTCTGGCGCCGCGCCGTCGCCATCGAGCGCGCGCGCCTGCGCTGCGGCCGTCCGGCGCCGTTTCCGTTCCAGCCCGCCTGACGAAGGGGACGTTCAACTTTAATCGGCCGTGACCTCGCGGCGCCATGACTTCGTGGATTTGGTACATTCGCTGCCATGAGCGAGCACACGATCCACACGCACTTTCCCGGTCGCCTGATCTTCATCGGCTTCGGCAGCATCGGCCAGGGTGTGCTGCCACTGATCCTGCGTCACGTCGGCGGGCTGACGCCGGACCGCATCACGATCGTGACCGCCGACGACGCAGGCCGCGACGAGGCGAACAAGTACGGGATCAAGTTCCTCAACCATCCGCTCACGCGCGAGAACTACCGGCATGTGCTCGACCCGCTGGTCGGCCGCGGCGACTTCGTACTGAACCTGTCCGTCGATGTCGGAAGCGTCGCGCTCATCAAGCTCTGCCACGAGAAAGGCGCGCTCTACCTCGATACCTGCACCGAACCGTGGCCGGGCGGCTACACGGACCCGAACATCCCCGCGAGCCGGCGCACGAACTACGCGCTGCGGGAAGAAGTCCTCGAGCTGCGCAAGGGCTGGAGCAACGGCCCGACCGCCGTCATCACGCACGGCGCGAACCCCGGCCTCGTGTCCCACTTCGTGAAGCAGGCGCTGCTCGATATCGCCGAGGCCACCGGCCACGACGCCGGCGACCCGCAGGGTCGCGATGCCTGGGCAGTCCTCGCCCGCGACCTCGGCATCAGGGTGATCCACATCGCCGAGCGCGACACCCAGGTCTCGAACCAGCCGAAGATGCCGGGCGAGTTCGTGAACACCTGGTCTGTGGACGGATTCGTCAGCGAGGGCAGCCAGCCGGCCGAGCTGGGCTGGGGCACGCACGAGCGGCACTTCCCGCGCGACGGGCGCCAGCACGACTTCGGCCGCAAGAACGCGATCTTCCTGGCGCAGCCGGGCTGCGCGACTCGCGTGCGCACCTGGACGCCGGACGCGGGACACTTCCACGGCTTCCTGATCACGCACGGCGAGTCGATCTCAATCTCCGATTTCCTGTCGGTGCGGCAGAACGACCGCGCGGTCTACCGGCCGACCGTGCACTACGCCTATCACCCCTCCGACAACGCCGTGCTCTCAGTGCACGAGTTCTGCGGCAAGAATTTCCAGCTGCAGGAAAAGAAGCGGATCATGATGGCCGACATCACGGCCGGCATCGACGAGCTCGGCGTGCTGCTCGCCGGGCACAAGAAGAACGCCTACTGGTTCGGCTCGCAGCTTTCGATCGACGAGGCGCGCAAGCTTGCGCCCTACAACAGCGCGACGTCGCTGCAGGTCACCGTTGCGGCGCTCTCGGGCATGATCTGGGCCATCGAGAACCCCGCTGCCGGCATCGTCGAGCCGGACGAGATCGACTTCCGCCGCAACCTGGAAATCTGCCGGCCGTACCTCGGTCCGGTCGTCGGCAAGTTCACCACCTGGACGCCGCTGTTCGAGCGCGGGCGGCTGTTCCCGGAGGACCTCGACGAAAGCGACCCGTGGCAGTTCAAGAACATCCGGGTCATCTGAAAACGAAGGGGACGCGCACCTTCATATTCGCGAACCGCCGCGCCGGAGAGTAGCTGCTGATTAAGTGCGAATATGAAGGTGCGCGTCCCCTTCGTTTTCGTACTCGATTGCGGTGATGCAGGCGGCGAGAATGCCGCCCGGCAACTGCGCCTCGATCTCGTTGCCGACGCGCTTGCCGAGGAGGGCGCGGCCGAGCGGTGCGTCCATGCTGAGGTAACCCGGCTCGCGATCGAACTCGTCCGGCCCGACGATGCGGTGCCGCCGCAGACCTCCTTCCGCGTCCTCGATCGTCACCCAGGCGCCAAAGAACGCGCGGCTCCTGTCGGGGGGCGGCCCGGAGACGACCTTGAGGCCGTCGAGCCGTTGGCGCAGGTAGCGCACGCGCCGGTCGATCTCCCGCAGGCGCCGCTTTCCATAGATGTACTCGGCGTTCTCCGAACGGTCGCCCATGGCCGCGGCTTCCGCCACGGCCATGGTCACCGCAGGACGCTCGACGAGCCACAGCTCGTCGAGCTCGGCCCGGAGGCGCCGGGCCCCTTCGGGGGTCGCATACTTCGATTTGGACATAATGCAATCGCCAAACTGTGTCGTGGCTCACGCCCGCGCCGCAAGCGGGCGACTAATCTGGAGTCCAGTTTTTAGTGCCTACGTCAGTATCCCCTAGCGGACTTCCTTCCCTTCACCGAAAGTCCGCATTTCAGCCCCGGACCTCAAATCCGGGGCGTTTTTTTTAGTGGCACCGTTCAAGGACCATTTCTCGCTCCAGTCGGATGCCTACCGGCGTTTCCGGCCTGACTATCCTGCGACTCTTTTTGAATGGCTGGCGGCGCAAGCGCCGGGCCGTCGGCTCGCCATCGACGTCGCGACGGGTAACGGCCAGGCAGCCGCCGGCCTTGCCGGCCATTTCGAGCACGTCATAGCCGCCGATCCCTCCGCGGCACAACTCACGCAGGCGGCTGCGCATCCGCGCATCGAATACCGCTGCGAGGCGGCCGAGTCGATTTCCGTCGCATCCGGCAGCGCGGACCTCCTGATCGTCGCCCAGGCGGCGCACTGGTTCGACTGGCCGCGGTTCGTGGAGCAAGCCCGCCGCGCGCTGCGGCCCGCCGGCGTACTCGCGTTCTGGACCTACGGCAACTGTGTCGTGACCCCTGCAATCGACCGCCTCGTCGCGGATTTTTCGCGCGACGTCGTCGGGCCGTACTGGCCGCGCGAGCGCCGTCACGTCGAGGAGGGCTACCGCGATCTCGTCGTACCGTTGCCCGCGCTCGAGGCGCCGGCGTTCGAGATGCGAACCCGCTGGGACGCGGCGGCGATGCTCGGCTACCTCGACACCTGGTCGGCCGTGCGACGTTGCCGGGCGCGATCGGGACGCGATCCGCTGGGCCTGCTCGTCCAGCCGCTCTCGGCTGCCTGGGGCGAGGGCCTGCGGGAGATGCGCTGGCCGTTAGTCGTACGGGCTCATCGCAACTGAGCCACGACTGGTCGCGGCGCGGAACCTGTCCGGCGCGGCCCTGCCTTATACTCCGCGCCCTCCCAGACTGGAGATCCGGCATGTCCCTGCGCATCCTCACGCCCGTCGTCCTCTGCCTCGCTGTCGCGAGCGCCGCCGTCGCCGATGACTCCGCGAACGCAGCCCGTGTCACCGGCATCGATGCGACCGCGATGGACAAGGCGGTCCGGCCCCAGGACGACCTGTTCCGGCACGTGAACGGCACCTGGCTCGCCAACACGCCGTTCCCGGCCGAGTACGCGAGCGCCGGCGTCGGCATCATGCTGTTCGAGAAGGCGCAGGCCGACGTGCAGGCGATCCTGCTCGAGGCCGCGGCCGCGGGCGACAAGGCGACGCCAGGGATGCAGCGGCTCGGCGCCATGTACTCGAGCTTCATGGACGAAGCGAAGGTCGAGGCGCGCGGGATCGAGCCGCTTAAGCCGTTGTTCGCCGAGATCGCCGCGATCGACGGCCCGGTGGCGCTCGCGACCTGGTTCGGCCACGCCCAGGGCCGCGCGATCAGCACGCCACTCGCCGTCTACGTCTACCCCGACGCGCGCAACTCGACGCACAACGTCGCCTACGTGGACCAGGACGGCCTCGGCATGCCGAACCGGGACTACTACCTCAAGACCGAGGAAGACTACGTCGAATTCCGCAGGAAGTACGTCGACTACCTGGCGAAGCTGCTGACGCTGGCCGGCGAGGCGGACGGTCCGGCCCGCGCGGCGAAGATCCTCGCGCTCGAGACCAGGCTCGCCACCGACCAGTGGACGCCGGTCGCTAACCGCGACCCGGTCAAGACCTACAACAAAAACAACCTCGCGTCCGCAGCGACGCTGGCGCCCGGTTTCGACTGGAAGGCATGGCACGCGGCGAGCGGCCTGCCGGCCGGTGACTTCGTGATCCGCCAGCCCAGCTATGTGACCGCCCTTGGTACCCACCTCGCGGGTGAAGACCTCGCGACCTGGAAGGACTACCTGAAGGTCCGCACGATCGGGGCCTATGCGCGCGTGCTGCCCGCCGCGTTCGTCGAGGCCTCGTTCGACTTCAATTCGCGCACGCTGCGCGGCACCGAGACGCTCCGCCCGCGCTGGAAGCGGGCGGTCCAAGAGACCGACAACGCGATGGGCGAGGCGATCGGTGACGCCTACGTCGCGCGCCACTTCCCGCCCGAGGCGAAGGCGCGGATGGTCACGCTGGTCGACAACCTGCTCGCAGAGTTCGACCGCGGCATCGACCGGCTCGACTGGATGAGCCCGGCGACCCGGAAGGAGGCGCACTCGAAGCTCGCGAAGATCAACGTCAAGATCGCGTACCCGGACAAGTGGCGCGACTACACCGGCCTCGAGATCGCTGCCTCCGACCTCGTCGGCAACGTGATGCGTGCCAACCAGTTCGAGTGGAACTGGCAGGCGGCCCGCGCCGGCAAGCCGAAGGACCCGACCGAGTGGTTCATGACGCCGCAGACGGTCAACGCGTACTACCTGCCGACGAACAACGAGATCGTGTTCCCGGCCGCGTTCCTGCAGCCGCCGTACTTCAACATGCAGGCGGACGACGCCACGAACTACGGCGCCATCGGCTCGGTGATCGGCCACGAGATCAGCCACGGCTTCGACGACAAGGGCCGGCAGTACGACGGCGACGGGAACCTCCGCGACTGGTGGACGGCAGAGGACAACGACAAGTTCAAGGCGAAAGCCGCGGGCCTCGTGCAGCAGTACTCGGACTTCGAGGCGCTGCCGGGCCTCAACGTCAACGGCGAGCTGACGCTCGGCGAGAACATCGGCGACCTGTCGGGCGCAGCCGTCGCCTACGGCGCCTACATCCATTCGCTGGACGGCGCCGAGGCGCCGGTGATCGACGGCACCACGGGTCCGCAGCGCTTCTTCCTGGGCTATGGCCAGGCCTGGCGCACCAAGTGGCGTGACGGGCTCATGCGCGAGGTCGTGCTGACCGACCCGCACGCACCTAGCGAATTCCGCGCCAACGGCGTGGTCGCGAACATGGATGAGTTCTACGCGGCGTTCGGCGTCAAGGAAGGCGACAAGCTGTGGCGGCCGGCCGCGGAGCGCGTGAAGATCTGGTGATCGCGGGCCGGGCCGGGGATAATGCGC
>DATMEC010000179.1:0-4138 GCA_035557125.1 Steroidobacteraceae bacterium | reverse complement strand
CGTGATCTTCAACTTCTTCGTGATGACGACGCCCGAGGGCGTCGAGATGATGACGGACATCACGCAGTACATGGACTTCGCGGTGCTGCTCTTCTTCGCCTTCGGCCTCGCGTTCGAGATCCCGGTCGCGACGGTGCTGCTGGTACGCACCGGCCTCGTGAAGCGCGAGACGCTCGCGAAGAACCGCGGCTACGTGCTGCTAGCGATCTTCATCATCGCCGCGTTCCTGACGCCGCCCGACCCTATTTCGCAGACGCTCATGGCCGTGCCGATGTACGCGCTCTACGAGGCGGGACTCGTCATGTCGCGCCTGCTCGTGCCCGCCAAGTCGCCGGATACGGAAGAGGATCCGGCTTGATGTTGCACCGCAATATGGCGGAGACTCGCCCGACTCCACACAAAGTGAATCCCGCATGAGCCAGGACCTGAACATTCCGCAGGGGACCTTCCTCGGCCACCCGAAGGGTCTCTATCTCCTGTTCATGACCGAGATGTGGGAGCGATTCAGCTTCTACGGCATGCGCGCGCTGCTCGTGCTGTATGCCGCCGCCGCCACGCACGCCGTCAATCCCGGCCTCGGCTGGGCGGACGCGCAGGCCCTGAAGCTCTACGGCTGGTACCTGGGGCTCGTCTACGGCACCGCCATCTTCGGCGGCTGGATCGCCGACAACTGGTTCGGCCAGCGCAAGTCCGTGATCCTCGGAGGCCTGGTCATGGCCGCCGGGCAGTTCATGCTCGCCGCGCCGCTCGACACGCTGGGCACCACGGGCGCCTTTACCCTGCCGCTGCTCGGCATCGCTTTTCCCGACACGCCGGCCAGTTTCTATCTCGGCCTCGTGCTCATGTGCGTCGGCAACGGCTTCTTCAAGCCGAACATCTCGACGATGGTGGGCGACCTCTACCCACAGGGCGACGCGCGCCGCGACGGCGCCTTCGTCATCTTCTACATGGGCATCAACGTCGGCGCCTTCCTGGCGCCGCTCGTCTGCTCGACGCTCGGCGAGGACCCGGCCTACGGCTGGCGCGCCGGCTTCTTCGCCGCGGGCATCGGCATGCTGCTGTCCGTCATCATCCAGCTCGCCTTCGCCCAGCGCTACATCGGCGACGTCGGGCGCGAGCCGGCGGCGAAGCGCTCGCTCAGGATGTCGGGCGGCGAGAAGAAGCCGCTCACGCAAATCGAGCGCGACCGCCTGCGCGTGATCTTCGTGATCTTCACCTTCGTCGTGATCTTCTGGGCGACCTTCGAGCAGGCTGGGGGCCTCATGAACCTGTTCGCCGACAAGTACACCGATCGCCAGATGGGATCCTTCCTGGTGCCGACCGGCTGGTTCCAGTCTCTCAATCCGCTCTTCATCGTGCTGCTCGGCGTCCCGTTCTCCATGCTCTGGACCCGGCTCGGCGCGAAGGGCAGGAATCCCGCGACGCCGGTCAAGATGTACCTGGGTCTCGCGCAGGTCGCGCTCGGGTTCGTGTGCCTCGTGATCGCGGTGTTCGAAATGCAGCGGACCGGCGACATGAAATCCAGCATGATCTGGCTGGTGCTCGCCTACTTCTTCCACACCACCGGCGAGCTCTGCATCAGCCCGGTCGGCCTCTCGATGATCACCAAGCTCGCGCCGCTGCGGCTCGCCTCGCTGATGATGGGCGTCTGGTTCCTCGTCAACCTGTTCGGCAATACGCTCGCCGGCTACATCGGCGCCTTCACCGAGAACATGGGCGAGTACGCGTGGATGGTGGACATCGCGTCCGACGTCGGCGTGCGGCCGGAGCACGCGGGCCTGCTCGGCGTCTTCGGCGGCCTCGCGGCCACGCTGCTCGTGTTCAGCATCGCACTCTGGGCCATCTCGGGCCGCGTCGTAACCTGGATGCACGGTGCCGAGGAGGTCCGCCGATGAATCGCACGGTTTCGCGAATCGCCGCCCCGCTGACTCTCGCCGTGCTGCTCACCGCTTGCGGCGGCGGCGACGCCAGGCCGAAGCAATCCGCCGACGAGTTCGTCGCCCGGTACAACGAGGAACTGCGCGAGGTCATCACCGAGTACCAGCGCGCCGCGTGGCTGCAGCTCACCTACATCAACGACGACACCGAGGCGCTCTCCGCCAAGGCGTACGAGCGGCTGCAGGCCAAGGTCGCCGAGGGCATCGCGGAGGCGAAGGCGCATAAAGGCGCGGAGATGTCGCCGGAATCGGCGCGCACCATCGAGCTCCTGAAGCTGAGCCTCTCCGCGCCCGCACCCGACGACCCGGCCAAGCGTGGCGAGCTGGCGGCGCTCGAGACGAAGATGACCTCGACGTACGGCGAGGGCAAGTGGTGCCCGAAGGGGCCGGAAAGCTGCCAGAACATCGACGCGATCTCGAAGACGCTGGCGACGAGCCGGGACTACGACGAGCAGCTCGAGGCGTGGAAAGGCTGGCATTCCATTTCCCCGCCGATGCGCAAGGACTACCAGCGCTTCGTCGAGCTCGCGAACGAGGGAGCCGCGGGTCTCGGCTTCAAGGACCTCGGCGAGCTCTGGCGCGCCGGCTACGACATGAGCCCGGCGGACTTCGAGCAGGAAACCGAGCGCCTGTGGACGCAGGTGAAGCCGCTCTACGACGGGCTGCACTGCTACGCCCGCGGCCGGCTGCAGGAGAAGTACGGCAAGGAGCGCGTGCCGGACGGCGAGCCCATCCCTGCGCACCTGTTCGGCAACATCTGGGCCCAGCAGTGGAACAACATATACGGCCTGCTCGAGCCCTACCCCGGCGTGTCGAACCTCAACGTGACGTCAGCGCTGGAGAAGCAGAAGTACGATGCGGTGCGCATGACGAAGTCCGCGGAGTCGTTCTACACCTCGCTCGGGTTCCCGGAGCTGCCGGCGTCGTTCTGGGAGCGCTCGATGCTGACGCGCCCGGAAGGCCGCGAGGTCGTCTGCCACGCGAGCGCCCACGACATCGACGGCAAGGGCGACCTCCGCATCAAGCAGTGCATCGTGCCGAACGAGGAAGAGCTCTACACGATCTACCACGAGCTCGGCCACATCTTCTATGACATCGCCTACATGCCGCAGCCGATCCTGTTCCAGGACGGCGCCCACGACGGCTTCCACGAGGCGGTCGGCGACACCATCAACCTGTCGATGACCGAAGGCTACCTCGCGAACGTCGGCCTCCTGCCCAAGGGCGCGAAGTCGAGCCGCGAGGCGTTGATCAACCGGCAGATGAAGGTCGCGAGCGAGAAGATCGCATTCCTGCCCTTCGGCAAGCTCGTGGACCAGTGGCGCTGGGGCGTGTTCTCGGGCGCGATCCCGCCGGAAAAGTACAACGAGGCCTGGTGGGCGCTGCGCCGCAAGTACCAGGGCGTGGACGCGCCCGTCCCGCGCAGCGAGGCGGATTTCGACCCGGGCGCGAAGTACCACGTGCCGGGCAACACGCCGTACACGCGTTATTTCCTGTCCTTCGTCATGCAGTTCCAGTTCCACCGCGCGCTCTGCCAGAAGGCCGGCTTCACCGGGCCGCTGCACGAATGCTCGATCTACGGCAGCAAAGATGCGGGGCGCGCCTTCCAGGAGATGCTCGCGCTCGGACGCAGCAAGCCCTGGCAGGACGCACTCCAGAAGCTCACCGGCACGCGGCAGATGGATGCGACCGCGATCGTCGAATACTTCCAGCCGCTGATGCAGTGGCTCGAAGAGCAGAACCGCGATCGCGAGTGCAGCTGGACGTAAACAAGCCCGACTGACTGATACCTTGGGGGGTTGCCCATGAGCGCACACGATCCGGCGCAGTTGACGGTACGCGCCATCGTCCTTTCGCTGTTTCTCGCCGTGCTGCTCGCGGCGGCGAACGCCTACCTCGGACTGTTCGCGGGACTCACGGTGGCGACGGCGATCCCCGCCGCGGTGGTCTCAATGGGCGTGCTGCGCCTGATGGGCCGCTCGAGCATCCTCGAGAACAACATCGTCGCGACCGGCGCCTCCGCCGCGTCCTCGATCGCCGCCGGCACGATCTTCACGATTCCGGCGCTCGTGATCATGGGCCATTGGACGCGCTTCGATTACTGGTGGGTGCTCGCGATCGCGGGCCTCGGCGGCCTGCTAGGCGTACTGTTTTCCGTGCCGCTGCGCCGCACGCTGATCATCGACCAGAACCTTCAGTTC
>DATMEC010000178.1:0-8481 GCA_035557125.1 Steroidobacteraceae bacterium | reverse complement strand
TGGAAGGCGACGCTCTTCGACGAGCTGTACGAGCGCGTCAGGCAGGCGCTGCGGCGCGGACTCGAGTCGCCTCTCGACCGCGAGCAGCTCATCACCGAGACGCAGGCGCTCGCGCGCGAGCAACTCGCGGCCGCAGGCGTCGCCGCGGCCGATTGCGAGCGCGTCTGGGCCACGTTGACCGACGCGTATTTCCTGCGGCACTCCGCCGCCGAGGTGGCATGGCACACCGCCTGCATCGCCGCGCGCGACCCGGCGGACACGAGCCCGCTGGTCGCAGTCGCCGAGCACCCGGGCCGCGGCGGCGCGACCGTCGTGCTGGTCTACACGCACGGCCGCCGTCACAGCTTTGCGCGGGCGACCGCCGCCCTCGACCAGCAGGGCCTCAGCATCCAGGATGCGCGCATCACGCCGACCGCCGATGGCGGCAGCCTCGATGCCTACCTGGTGCTCGAGGACACCGGCCAGCCGATCACGGACCGCGAGCGCATGGCCGGCATCGAGCGCCGGCTTGCGCGCGCGCTCGCCGAGCGGAATGCCGAGGCGCCCCCGGTCATCCGCCGAGTACCGAGGCAAGTGCGCATGTTCACGACCCCCACCCAGGTCAGCTTCAGCGCGGATCCCGATCCGAGCCGCACGCTGGTTGAAGTGGTGGCGAGCGACAGGCCGGGTCTCCTGTCCGAGATCGGCCAGGTCTTCTGGAACCAGAAGGTGGAGCTCCATGGCGCCAAGATCATGACGGTCGGCGAGCGCGCGGAAGACGTCTTTACCGTCACCGACGAAAACGGGCGCCGCCTCGAAGTCGCGCGCTGTCAGGCGCTCGCCGACGCCCTCGCGCTCGCGCTCGATGCGCGGGTCGCTGCAGCCTGAGGTGCACATGGAACTTCGCGAACGCATCGAACAGGCCTTCGAGAACCACGCGGCGATTGGCCCCGGAGCAGTGCCGGCCGGGCTGGCGGAAGCCATCGACGAGTGCCTCGCGCTGCTCGGCAGCGGGCAGGCTCGCGTCGCGGAGCCCGACGGCAACGGCGGCTGGCGTGTGAACGAATGGCTCAAGAAGGCCGTGCTGCTCTACTTCCGCACCCGTGACAACGCCATCTCCGCCGCCGGCGATTTCCGGTGGTTCGACAAGCTGCCGCTCCGCTACGCGGACTACGACGCCGCGCGCTTCAGGGCCGACGGCGCGCGCATCGTTCCCGGCGCGATCGTGCGCGCGGGCGCGCACGTCGGCCGCGACGTCGTGCTGATGCCGTCGTTCGTCAATGTCGGCGCCTATGTCGGCGAGGGCACGATGGTCGACACCTGGGCGACCGTCGGCTCCTGTGCGCAGGTCGGCCGCAACGTGCATCTCTCCGGCGGCGTGGGCATCGGCGGGGTGCTCGAGCCGCTACAGGCTCGCCCGACGATCATCGAGGACGGCTGTTTCATCGGCGCGCGCTCCGAGGTCGTCGAAGGCGTGGTCGTCGAGCGCGGGGCGGTCCTCTCGATGGGCGTCTTCGTCGGCGCGAGCACGCGGATCTACGATCGCGAGACTCGGGAGATCAGCTACGGCCGCGTTCCGGCGGGCTCGGTCGTCGTGCCGGGGAGCCTCCCGGCCGCGGATGGTTCCCATTCGCTGGCTTGCGCAGTCATCGTCAAGAAAGTCGACACCCAGACGCGCGCGAAGACGTCAATCAACGAGCTGCTCAGGACGTAAGTCGTCGGTTCGCGCCCACTTCGCCGGTCGGGACCCGCTCCGCTCGCTCGGAAGAACAGACACTCGCTCGCTCCGGGATCCCGCCCGGCTCGCACGCGCAACAGACGCGTCACGTCCGCAGCGCCCGATGTCGACGAGTCACGCGTGCCGACCACGGCGCGTCTGCGGCTGCCGGCCGGCGCACGCGGAGGCCGGGCGGGCGCGCCGAAAGTCGAAAACAGGTTAGAGTCGCGCGGATGTCAGAAACGCTCGAGCTGACGAAGGAGCTGATTCGCCGCAAGTCGGTGACACCCGACGACGCCGGCTGCCAGGAACTCTTGATCCCCCGCCTCGAGCGCGCGGGATTCACCGTCGAAAGGATGCGGTTCGCGGACGTCGACAACTTCTGGGCGATCCACCGGGGCGGCGACGGGCCGGTCGCCTGCTTCGCAGGGCATACCGACGTCGTGCCGCCGGGCCCGCGCGAGAAATGGCAGTCGGACCCGTTCGAGCCCGTCGTCCGCGACGGCCTGCTGTATGGCCGCGGCGCGGCCGACATGAAGAGCGGCGTCGCAGCGATGACGACGGCAGCACTCGAGTTCGTCGCCGCGCGGCCGTCCTACCCCGGCTCCATAGCCTTCGTCATCACGAGCGATGAGGAAGGCCGCTCCGTGGACGGCACGCGGCGCGTCGTCGACGCACTCGTGCAGCGCGGGCAGCGCATCTCGTACTGCGTCGTCGGCGAGCCCTCGAGCCAACAGGTCTTCGGCGACACCGTGCGCATCGGCCGGCGCGGATCGCTGTCGGGCCGGCTCACCGTGGTGGGCGTGCAGGGGCACGTCGCCTATCCCGATCGCGCATTGAACCCGATCCACGCGGTACTGCCCGCGTTCTCCGAGCTCGCCGCCCGCAGCTGGGACTCGGGCGATGCGCATTTTCCGCCCACCAGCTTCCAGGTCAGCAACGTGAGTTCCGGCACCGGGGCAACCAACGTGATCCCGGGGGAGCTGCACGCCACATTCAACCTGCGCTGGTCACCGGTGCAGACACTTGACGGCTTGAAGCTTGCCGTGACGGCGATCTTCGAGCGGCATGGCGTCGGCCATTCCATCGAATGGCTGGAAGCCTCGATGCCCTACTACACCGCGCCGGCGAGGCTCAGCGCGGCGGTCGGCGAAGCCGTCGCCGAAGTCGCAGGTTGCACGCCCGAGTTTTCGACCGGCGGCGGCACCTCGGACGGGCGCTTCTTCGGCGCACTCGGCGCGGAGGTCGTCGAATTCGGGCTCCTCAACCGGACCATCCACAAGGTCGACGAGTGCTGCGCGGTCGAGGACATCGACCGGCTGCGGCGGGTCTACGTTGGCGCGCTCAGCCGGCTTTTCGCAGGTTGACCCAAGCGCCCGCGAGAGTCAGTACCGCGGCGACGATGAGTACCCAGGCGGGCATCGACAGGCCGAGGATGGACCAGTCGATCGTGGCGCACTCGCCGCCCGCCCTGAAGACCTTCAGGATCACGTCGGTCAGCGGGAACACGTCCATCATGAACGCGAGGTCGGCGCCGCAGGCCGGCACCGATCCCGCCGGCTGCATCTGGATCCAGACGTGGCGGCCGGCGGTTGCGATCGTGGCGAGCCCCGCGATCGCGATCAACGCCGCGCACACGGCGCCGCGCCGCCCCGGCCGCGAGACGAGCGCGGCGACGAGGAACGCAAGGCCTAGCGCCGCCAGCGTGAACCGCTGGAAGATGCACAGGTGGCAGGGCACGAGGTCGAGGCCGTACTGCGCGTAGAACGCGTAGGCGACGGCCGCCGCGCAGGCAGCAAACCCGATCCAGTTGGCTTGCCGCCGCGCCGTCATAAGCCGCCCGTTCGCGCGCGCGCCCCATCGCGGATCTGGCGCTCGGCGTCGTCGAGCGACAGGTGGCGGATGTCCTTGCCGTGCACCATGTACACGGTGTACTCGCAGATGTTCTTGGCGTGGTCGCCGATGCGCTCGAGCGCCCTCACGACCCACATGATCTCGAGCGCGCGGCGAATCGAGCGCGGATCCTCCATCATGAACGTGATGTTCTGGCGCTGGATCGACTCGTATTCCTCGTCCACCTTGCGGTCGCGCCGCGCGACTTCGAACGCCTCGTCGGCGTCGAGCCGCGCGAAAGCGTGCAACGCGTCGTGCACCATCTCCGTGACCAGGCGCCCGAGATGCCGGATCTCGCGGTAGTTGTCGGACGGCTTTTCCATCGTCGCGAGGCGGGCCGCAATGTAGCCCACCTTCTCGACTTCGTCGCCGATCCGCTCGAGGTCGGTGATCGTCTTGATGATGGCGACCATCACGCGCAGGTCGGAGGCTGTCGGCTGGCGCGTCGCAATGATGCGATTGCACTCCTCGTCGATCTCGACCTCCATCTGGTTGACCTTGTAGTCGTCGCGCGCGACTTCCTCGCCGAGCGAGCTGTTGCCGTCGATCAGCGCCGTCACCGCGCGTTGCAGCTGCTGCTCGACGAAGCCGCCCATCTGCATGACGCGCGTCGTCACGCGCTCCATGTCCTCGTTGAAGCGGCGCGAGGTGTGCTGGCCGAGGTCGGCGGATTCCATGGTCCCACTCCTGCCGGCGGCACGGGCCCCGACGGTTCATCATACCCGCACTAGTGCTGTGTCTGCTCCGCCGGCGCGCCGCGTGCGGCGCCGGCGTGACGCACGTCGGCGCCGCTGACGAGGAACACGACGTGCTCGGCGACGTTCTTCGCGTGGTCGCCGATCCGCTCGAGGCTCTTCAGGGCGAATACGGTCTCGAAGACCGGCTTCAGGAAGCGCGAACGCTCCATCGCCACCGTCATGAGCTGGCGCAGCGCCGCCTCGAACTCCTGGTCGATTTCGCGGTCGAGCCGGGACACCTCGTGCGCGACGCTCGCGTCGCCCCGGTCCAGGGCATTCACCGCGACGCGCATGGACTCTGAGGCGAGCTCGGCCATGTGCCGCAAGGGCCTGTGCATGACCCGCGACGGCCCGGCGGCGCCTCGGGCGGAGTTTGCGAGCGCGAAGCGCGCGATCTTCTTCGATTCGTCGCCGGCCCGCTCGAGGTCGGTCACGGCGCGCGAGATGGCGAGCACGGTGCGCAGGTCGCTCGCGACCGGCGCCTGCCGCGCGAGCAGACGGAAGCTCTCCGCCTCGATCTCGGTCTGCCAGGTGTTGATCTGCTGTTCGCGCCGGAGCACGAGTTCGGCTGCCTCGCGGTCGGACTCGAGCAGCGCCCTGACGGCCGTCTCGACCTGTTGCGCCACCAGCGTGCCCATCTGGTGGGCGCGCACGCGCAGCTCCGAAAGCGCGCCGTCATAGGCCTTGAAGGTGTGACCCTCTCCGGGCTCGTTCACGGCGCGTCCTCGCCCGCTCAGCCGTAGCGCCCGGTGATGTAGTCCTCGGTCGCCTTCTTCGAGGGATTCGTGAAGAGCTTGCTGGTGTTGTCGAACTCGATCAGCTCCCCGAGGTACATGAAGGCCGTGTAGTCGGACACGCGCGCGGCCTGCTGCATGTTGTGCGTAACGATGATCACGGTCACCTGGTCGCGCAATTCAGCGATCAGCTCCTCGATGCGCGCCGTCGCGATCGGGTCGAGCGCGGACGTCGGCTCGTCGAACAGCAGGATCTCCGGGTTCGTCGCCAGCGCGCGCGCGATGCACAGGCGCTGCTGCTGGCCGCCGGACAGCGACAGCCCGGAATTGTCGAGCCGGTCCTTCACCTCGTCCCAGATGGCGGCGCGGCGGAGCGCCTTCTCGACCTCTTCCTCGACCCGCGCGCTCGAGCGCAAGCCACGCACGCGGAGCCCATAGGCGACATTCTCGAAGATCGACTTCGGGAACGGGTTCGGCTTCTGGAACACCATGCCGATGCGCATCCGCACCTCGATCGGGTCGACTCCCTTCGCAATCAGGTTGAAGTCGTCCGGGTACAGCATGATCCGGCCCTCGTAGCGGGTGCCGGGCGTCAGGTCGTGCATGCGGTTGAAGCAGCGCAGGAAGGTGGTCTTGCCGCAGCCGGAAGGACCGATCAGCGCGGTCACGCGCTTCTCGCGCATTTCGATGCTGAGGCCCTTCAGCGCCTGCACCGTGCCGTAGTAGAAGGACAAGTTCTCCGCGCGGGCTTTCACCGTGACCTGTTCCACCGGCTCGGCTGCACGCGCGGCGTCGATGGCAGGGCGAGGCACCGAGGGGCCGGCGCCCCCGGCCAGGCGTTGCGGCGCCTGCCGCGAGGTGCTTTCCGGGGCGCCTGATCGGGTCTGCATGTCGCTCACCAGTTGATTCTCTTGCGGAAGCGGTAACGAAGCCAGATCGCGATGCCGTTCATCAGCAGCGTCATGCCGAGCAGGATCGCGCCTGCGGCGGCGGCGTTGACCTGGAACTTCGGGTCTGGACGCGAAACCCAGTTGAACATCTGGATCGGCATCGCAGTGAACGCGTCCTTGAGCCAGGCGATGGACAGGAACGGAAACTCGCCCTTGAACGGCGACTCCGGCAGGAACGCGATGAAGGAGAGCGCGCCGATCGTGATGAGCGGCGCGGTCTCGCCAATCGCGCGCGAGAGGCCGATGATCATGCCGGTCAGGATGCCTCCCATCGAGTACGGCAGCACGTGGTGGGCGGTGACTTCCCAGCGCGTTGCGCCGAGCGCGTATGCCGCCTCGCGGATGGGGCGCGGCACGGCGCGCAGGGCCTCGCGCGTCGCCACGATCACGATCGGCAGGATCAGGAGCGACAGCGTCAGCCCGGCGGTCAGGATGCTTTGGCCGAGATTGAACTGGTAAACAAACAGGCCGAGGGCCAGCAGGCCGTAGATGATCGAAGGCACGCCGGCGAGGTTCGTCACGTTTATCTCGATGATCGCCGTCACCCAGTTCTTCGGCGCGTACTCCTCGAGGTAGATCGCCGCCGCGACGCCGATCGGCATTGTGATCACGGCGGTGGTCAGCATGATGAGCGAAGTTCCCACCCAGGCCGACAGGATCCCCGCCCGCTCTGCCTTGCGTGACGGGAACTGGGTCAGGAAATCGAGATTCAGCCTCGGCGCGCCTTTCTGGACGAGGTCGATGAACAAGATCGCGAGCACGAGCAGCGCCGCGAACATGACCAGCAGGCCCACCATCACGAACACCTGGTCGAGGAACTTGCGCCGGTTGACGTCGGAGCGGATCCGGCTGATCGATTCCGCGGTGGTCGTGGCCTGCATCTCAATACGCCTGGCGGAAACGCCGGGTCAGCGTGAAGCCCGCGATGTTGAAGACCAGCGTCATGATCAGCAGCACGAGCCCCGCCGCGAAAATCGACTGGTAGCCGATGCTGTCGTGCGGCAAGTCGCCGAGGCTCACCTGCACGATGAACGCGGTGATGGTCGCGGCCGGCTCGGTCGGGTCCCAGGTCAGGTTCGGCTGCAGGCCGGCCGCGACGGCGACCACCATGGTCTCGCCGACCGCCCGCGAGATCCCGAGGATGTAGGCGGCCGCGATGCCCGACAGGGCTCCGGGCACCACCACGCGCGTCGCGGTCTGGAAGCGCGTCGCGCCCATCGCGTAGCTGCCCTCGCGCATGTAGTTCGGCACCGCGCGCATGGCGTCCTCGCTGACCGATGCCACGTAGGGAATGATCATGATGCCGATCACGAGCCCCGCGGAGAGCATGTTGAACCCGGGCAGGTCCGGGATCAGCTTCTGCAGGAACGGCGTGACCATCATCAGTGCGAAGTAGCCGTAGACGACGGTCGGGACCGCGCCGAGGAGCTCGAGGGCCGGCTTGATGATCTCGCGCAGGCGGTACGGCGCAAACTCGCTGAGGTAAATCGCGATGATCGTGCCCGCCGGAATCGCGACAGCGAGCGCGACCAGGGTCGTCACCAGCGTGCCCGCGACGAGCGGCAGGATGCCGTAGTGCGCCTCGGCAAAGAGCGGCGTCCACATCGTGTCGGTCAGGAATTCCCTGAGCGTCACGTGCTCGAAGAAGGGCAGCGATTCGCGCACCAGGACGACGACGATCGCGAGCGTGGTGAACACCGCGACCAGCGCGGCCGCGAGCAGGAAGCCCTCGACGATGCGGTCGCGGACCTTGCGGTAGGCGAGCCCCGCCGGCGGCCCGATCGCAGACACGATGGCTGATTCAGTCATGCCTCGCTCCACGCCCAGTGGCACAGGGTAGGCCGCGAGGCCGTGCCTGGCAAACGATCAGAGCTTCGCTTCGCGCGCGAGCAGCTCCTCGACTTTCAGTCCGACTTCCGGCACGCCGCCGAAGCCGGTGCCGAGCTTGCCTTCCTTGAAATGCTTGGCGGCGAGGTCGTAGGCCTGCTTGGGCAGCGGCACGTACTTCACTTCCTCGATGAGCGGCACGCTCTGCGTCAGGTAGTACTGGACGAACTCGCGCACCTCCGGCTTCTGCGCGGACTTCTCGGCCACGTAGATGAAGATCGGGCGCGAGAGCGGCTCGTAGCTGCCGTTCACGACGTTGCCGAGCGACGGTCCGACCGCCTTGCCGGCCTTGTTCACGATCGGCACCGCCTTCAGCTTGTCCGCGTTCGGCTGGTAATACGCGTAGCCGAAGTAGCCGAGCGAGTCCTTGTTGCTGGCGACGCCCTGCACGAGCACGTTGTCGTCCTCGCTGCCGGTAAAGTCGCCACGGCTCGACTTGGCCTTGCCGACCACCGCTTCCGTGAAATAGTCAAAGGTGCCGGAATCAGATCCAGGCCCGAACAGCGCGAAGGGCTCGTTCGGCCATTTGGCATTGACCTGGTTCCAGCGTGTGATCTTGCCCTGGGCCGCAGGCTCCCACATCT
>DATMEC010000177.1:0-2123 GCA_035557125.1 Steroidobacteraceae bacterium | reverse complement strand
CCGGTGAACACCCGCTTGTCGGTGTCCTTCTTCTGCGGCATCAGGCTGCGGCCACGCGCCACAGGTCGCTGCCCGACAGCCGGATCCGCATGCATTTGCCGTTCACGAGTGCGCCGAAGCGAATCCACTCAGTGTTGTGCGGGTTGTCGCGCAGGCGGAACAGTTCTCCGTCGGCCTCGAGCGGAATTGAGCCGTCGATCGACAGCCGGCCCTTGAGCACGACGATGCGCAGGCTCCCGATCCACGGGCTCTCGTTGCGATAGTGGCCGACGTAGCCATTCCAGGCCTTCGGATAGTCGAATTTTTCCGGCCCGCCATAGTTGTCGTTGCGGTACCAGTCACCGCCCCAGCTGACCTCGATGACCGGGCTCTTTGCGTCCTGCGGATCCTTGCGCCCGAAGGCGAACGCGAAGCGGTCGAACTTCGGGTGGCGCGCCGCGAACCGGCTGGGGTCGCCGAGCCGCTCGAGCGGGATGCGCTTTCCGTCCTTCATGATTACCAGCGCATCGCCCTCCGCACGCACCTCGAGCGAGCCGCCCTCGCCGCGGTACGCGCCCGCGAACTCGGCCGCGTTCGCGACGACCGACGCCACGTCGGGCTCCGGGGTCGCCGGGAGCTCTGCGTTCTTCTGCCGCGCGCGCATCAGCTGGATGCCGTAGCGAACTACCGGGTTCGGCCGGTAACCCTGCTGTGCATTGACGGAAGCGAAGGCGCCGACACCGTCGTCGATGTCGACCATCATTGCAGACATGAACGAGACCATGCCGCCCGTGTGCCGCAGCAACCGGTTGCCGTCGAGCTTCTCCACTGCAATGCCGTAGCCGTAGTGCGCGCCGGGCCCGAAGTCCTCGGCTAGGATGTGGGGCCTGGCAAAGCGCTCGAAGCCGTCCTCCGACAGCAGCCGTGACCCGCCGGTCTTGCCGTGATTGGCAATCATGCGAAGGTACGCGCCCATGTCTCTCGCCGTCGCGGCCACGCAGCCGGCGCCGCCGGTTCCGATGAGCGCGGGCGCCTCGCACAATCGCGCGTGGCGGGCATGCGGCCGGTCGCCGAGGAACGGCGAGTAGCTCTTCGCGAGGCGCTCGCGTATGTCCAGTGTGATGACGGGCTCGCTGCGGTTCATGCCGAGTGGCCGCAGGATCCGCTCCCGCAGGACGTCGGGCAATTCGCGGCCGTCGAGCGTCCAGGCGAGAAGGCCGAGGACGTCGTACATCGCGTTGTTGTAATGGAAGTGCTCGCCCGGCGCATATGCCGCGAGATGGCGCAGCTCCGGGTCCGCCTGGAAGACGTCGCCCGCCCCCGGAAGTCCCGTCGTGTGGGTCAGCAGGTGATGCGTCGTGATCGGGGCGAACCGCGACTCGACGCGCAGCCAGGGCAGGTATTCCACGATCGGCCGGTCGAGGTCGAGCTTGCCTTCGTCCCGCAGCTGCAGGAGTGCAAGCGCCACGAACGACTTCGAGATCGACCCGATCTCGAACAGCGTGTCGTCACCGGGGGCCTTCTGCGCCTCGAGGTCGCTGAACCCGTAGTGCGCAACGCGCTGCACGCCGTCCCGGTCGGCGAGGACGAGCGTCATTCCGGGCGAGTTCATGTCGCGCATGTACTGCTCCACGAACTGGTCGAGCACGGGCCATGCCGCGGCGTAGGGTCCCGCGCCCGCAACCTCGCTCGCTTCGCTCACCTGGAAACGGCCCATGGCAATGAGCGAAGCGCCGGCGGCGCCCGCCTGCAGAATGTGCCTGCGCGTGATGGTCATGAGCCGTACCCTTCGGGCAAATGTCTTGTTTTTCCCACGGCCTGCCGCAAGCGGCGCTGCGATCGGCCAGCCGCATCCTACCATCGCATGTGCCGGCGATGGCGGCCGAAGAAGCTGCGGACGGAGTGACCGAATGACTGCGATGGCAACCTGGATCGTGGCGGTGTCGCAAGCTGCGGCGGCAACCGTTTCACCGCCGGCGCCGACGGCGCCGCCGGCGGAAACGGTTGCGCCCGGCGTCGAGTTGTTGCGCGGTGCGATCCTGCCGCAGCGAGGTCCGGACGGGAACACCATAGTCTTCGATGCACCTGGGGGTCTCGTCGTCGTCGACACCGGCCGCCACGCATGGCACAGCGGCGCCATCCTG
>DATMEC010000176.1:0-4704 GCA_035557125.1 Steroidobacteraceae bacterium | reverse complement strand
GCGGAGATCGAGGGCCTCGCGCAGGAGCTCGGGCAGGAGATCGACGACTCGACCCCGGTCGACGCCGCCTTCCCCGACCAGGACGCCTCCGACGCGCTCGTCTCGCGCCTCATCAACTCGCTGCTCGAAGAGGCGATCATGGCCGGCGCCTCCGACATCCACATCGAGCCGGACGAGGACGTGCTGCGCATCCGCCAGCGCGTGGACGGGCTGCTGCGCGAGCTGCCGGTCGGCCAGAAGCAGGTCGCCGCGGCCCTCGTGTCGCGCCTGAAGCTCTCCGCCGGGCTCAACATCGCCGAGCGCCGCCTGCCGCAGGACGGGCGATTCCGCGTCAACGTGCGCGGCCGCACGCTCGACGTCCGCCTCTCCACGATGCCGACGCAGTTCGGCGAGTCGGTCGTCATGCGACTGCTCGACCAGACGCAGGGCCTGCTCGACCTGGAGAGGCTCGGCATGCCGGAGGGCATGCTGGCGCGCGTGCGCGCCATCCTCCGCCGTCCCTACGGGATGCTGCTGGTCACCGGCCCGACCGGCAGCGGCAAGAGCACGACGCTCTACGCCTCGCTAAACGCGCTGAACTCCCCGGACCGCAAGATCATCACGATCGAGGACCCGGTCGAATACCGGCTCCCGCGCATCAACCAGGTGCAAATCCACCCGCAGATCGGCCTCGACTTCTCGCGCGTGCTGCGCACCGCGCTGCGCCAGGACCCGGACGTGATCCTGGTCGGCGAAATGCGCGACCGCGAGACGGTCGAGATCGGCCTCCGGGCCGCGATCACGGGCCACCTCGTGCTCTCGACCCTGCACACGAACGATGCGCCGAGCACGGCCGTGCGCCTGCTCGACATGGGCGCGCCCGGCTTCCTGATCGCGAACGCGCTGCAGGCGATCATTGCGCAGCGTCTGATCCGCCGGCTGTGCGAGCGCTGCGCCAGGCCGCAGCCGCCCGGCGAACGCGAGGCGGCGTGGCTTTCGAGCTTCGCCGGCGAGACCGCCCTCGCTGGCCAGTACAAGGCCGCCAGCGGCTGCAACCAGTGCAACCAGACCGGCTACGCCGGCCGCATCGGCATCTACGAGCTGCTCGAGATGGACGCCGCGCTCGGCGATGCGCTGCGCACCGGCGATGCACAGGTGTTCACGGCCGCCGTGCACGCGTCTTCCCACTACCGCCCGCTCGCGCATGGCGCGCTCGACCAGGCGCGCCGGGGGCTGACCAGTGTCGCCGAGGTGCTGCGCGTGATCGGCTCGGACTACCACGACGGCGGCTGAGCCGCCCGGCTGCCATGGCAAATTTCAGCTACGTCGCGCGCGACGCGAACCGCAACGCCGTCACCGGCGAGCTCGAGGGCCGTGGCAGCGGCGAAGTCGCAGACATCCTGAACGAGCGCGGCCTGACCCCAATCCGCATCGTCGCGCGCCGCTCGCGCGCACGCGCCGCCACGGGCTGGCAGGACCGGTTCCTGAACCGCCCGCAGCTCGTCGACCACGTGTTCTTCTGCCGCCAGATGTACTCGATCACCAAGGCCGGCATCCCGCTGCACCGCGGCCTGCGCACGCTGGTCGAATCGATGAAGAACCCGGTCCTGAAGCGCGCGCTCGACGAGGTGCGGCGCAAGGTCGAGGAAGGCCGCACGCTTTCCGAGACGATGGCAACCCACCGCAACGTCTACCCGCCGCTGATGATCAACATGATCCGCGTCGGCGAGCAGACTGGCCGCCTCGACACCGTGTTCCACGAGCTGCAGCGCAACCTCGAGATGGAGCAGGTGACGGAGCGCCAGGTCAAGACCGCGCTGCGCTACCCGAGCTTCGTGATCGCGGCGATCGCGATCGCGCTCGTCATCGTGAACCTGTTCGTGATCCCCTCCTTCGCCCGGGTGTTCGCGAGCTTCAACGCGGAGCTGCCGCTGATCACTCGCGGGCTCATCGCGATGTCCGGCTGGATGCAGGCCTGGTGGCCGCACCTGCTGGTGGCGATCGCGGCCGTCGTGTTCGGCGTGCGAGCCTGGCTCGCGACGCCGCGCGGCGCAGAGCTTTGGGGACGCTGGTCGCTCAGGATCCCGCTGTTCGGCCCGATCATCCTGAAGGCGACGATGTCGCGCTTCTCGCGCACGCTCGCGATGTGCCTGCGCGCAGGCGTCGCGCTCGACCAGGCGCTCGGGACGGTGGCGGGCGTCAGCGCCAACCGCTATTTCGCCAGGCAAGTCGCCTCGATGCGCGAGCGCATCGCCCAGGGCAAGTCGCTGACTTTCGCCGCGCGCGGCACGGACTTCTTCCCGCCGCTCGTGATGCAGATGATCACGACCGGCGAGGAGACCGGCCGGCTCGACGAGATGCTGGACGAGGCGGCGGACTTCTACGAGCGCGAGGTCGCCTACGACGTCAAGACGCTGGGCGACTTCATCGAGCCGGTCCTGCTGGTGGTCGTGAGTGGGATGGTGCTCACACTTGCGCTCGGGATCTTCCTGCCGATGTGGGACATGGCCCGCGTCGCGCTGCGACCTGTGACCTAGTTCAATGAATTTGCTGCCAAAACCGGTAGGTTATGTAGCCATCGGCCCTTTTTCTTCGGGAGAGACGGACATGAAAGTTTCCAAGCAGCGCGGCTTCACGCTCATCGAGCTGGTCGTCGTGATCGTGATCTTGGGCATCCTGGCCGCGGTCGCTCTGCCGCGCCTGCTGTCCATGGAGAACGAGGCACGTTCGGCCGTGGCCGACAGCGTCTACAACAGCATCCGTTCGGCGTCTAACATGGTGTACGCGAAGACGGCGGCCGCGGGCCAGCTCGCCAGCGCGAACTACAACGTGGACATGGGCGGCGGCATCACGGTGAACGCCCGTTACGGCTTCCCGAACACGAACAGCAACGCCAACGTGCAGAACCTGTTCGAGGGCCTGTCGCCGCGCGTCGTGGTCGCCGGCAACGGCACCACCCGCACGCTGTGGATCGACGGCAAGGCGAACTGCGGCGTCAGCTACACGCAGGTCGCCGCGGTCGGCGGGCGTCCGACGATCACCCCCGACAAGACCGGCTGCCAGTAACGCGGTGCGCTGCGCCCCAGGGTCCCGATGCATGCCGTGCGCCGACGCAGTGCCGGGTTCTCGCTCCCGGAACTGATCGCGGTACTCGTCGTCGCGGGACTGCTCGCGGCCTTCGCCGCGACGCGCTGGGACCAGGGGCGCGGCATTGACGAGCTGGGATTCCAGGAACGGCTGATGACGGCGCTGCGCCTTGCGCAGCGCCGTGCCGTTTCCGACCGCTGCGAGGTGCGCGTGAACGTCGCGGCCGGCGGCATCCAGGTCGCCCAGCGCACCGCGCTCTGCAGCGGAGCATTTAACCTGCCGATGGCCGGCACGGCGGGCGCAGGCTCTACCCTCGACAGCACGCCGCCAGCCGGGCAATCGCTCTCCTCCACGCCTGCGACGTTCTACTTCGACGCCAGCGGCGCGGTCCGCGCGGCACCCGGCGGCGCCATCACCGACGTGACGATCAACGTCGGCGCCCGCCAGGTCCAGATCACCGGGTCCACCGGCCATGCCGCGGGTTGAGCGCAACGCGCAGGCCGGATTCAGCCTGATCGAGGTCGTCGCGGCGATCGTCGTGCTCGGCCTCGTGTTCAGCGGCTTCGCAACCGTCTACGGCACCGTGCTGCGCCAGGGCGCCGAGCCGCAGCTGACGGGCCAGGCGCTCGCGGTCGCCGACGCCTACCTGTCGGAAATCACCAGCCGCGCCTATCGCGATCCCGACAGCGGCGCCGTCTGCGGCGGTGGTGAGGCCGCCCGCCCCCTGTTCGACGACGTGTGCGACTACGCCGCGCTCGCGGCGAATGGCTGCGCGGTGACGAGCGGCGCCTGTCCCGTCCTCGGCGACTGTGCCTGCGGGCGTGACGGCCAGCCGGTGGCCGGTCTCGGCGCATTCCGCGTCGCCGTCGGCGTCACGCCCGCGACGCTCGCGGGCATCACGGGCCTGCAGGTCCAGGTCCAGGTTCGCCACGACGGGCTCGCCGGCGACGGCGTCGTCCTGCAGTCCTTCCGGACGGATGACTGAGGTGGGCCGGACGCTCCTGCAGCGCGGATTCAGCTTCATCGAGCTCGTCATTGCGCTCGTGCTGACCAGCCTGTTGATGGTCGGGTTGCTGCCTTTCCTGTCGCGGCCCCTCGAAGCCATGATCGTCGGCGGACGGACCGCCGCCGCGACGGAGCATTCAGAGCGCGCGCTCGCGCGCCTGCGTGCCGAACTGCCGAACGCACTCCCGAACAGTGTCCGCATCGCCTGCGGCGGACAGTGCCTCGAGTTCATTCCCGTGATCGACCAGGCGGACTACCGCGCGCAGGCGCCAGGCGAAATTCTGGCCTTCGCCGCTGCCGACGACCGCTTCGATGTGCTGCTGCCGCTGGCCGCGGCGCCGGCCACCGGGCTTGGCGTCGTCATCAACAACCTCGCGGCGTCTGGCACCGGCAGCACCAGCGCTTACAGCGCCGATGTCGTCAATAACCGCGGCACCGTCGCCGCAGGCACGACGGCGGCGCGCATCCGGATCGCCTCGAAGCTGTTTCCGTCGCCCTCGCCGCGCCAGCGCTTCTTCATCGTCGGCACGCCCGTGTCGTACCTGTGTGCGCCCGCGGCGAATGGCGGGACCCTGCGACGCCTTGCGGCCTATGGCATCCAGGCCAACCAGCCAACCAACACCGGCCTCGGCG
>DATMEC010000175.1:0-21691 GCA_035557125.1 Steroidobacteraceae bacterium | reverse complement strand
CCCCGCGCCGGTAGATCCACTTGAGGAGTTGCCGCGCGCGGTACGGCTTCGCGCCGAAACCGCCGACCCAGGCCTCGAGCTCGGGCCTCGTCATCCCGAGCAGGTTGGTGCGGCCGGCGGCGTCGCTCATGGCAGAACGGGGTTCAGCGCGTACGCGGGCAGAGCGACGTTTCGGCGAAGAAGTAGGTGATCTCGCGCGCGGCGTTCTCCGCGCTGTCGGAGCCGTGAACGACGTTCTCCTCGATGCTGGATGCGAGGTCGGCGCGAATCGTTCCCGGCGCGGCCTTCTTCGGGTCGGTGGCGCCCATGATGTCGCGGTGGCGCTGCACGGCGGACTCGCCTTCGAGCACCTGCACCATCACCGGCCCGGAGGTCATATAGGCACAGAGGTCGCGAAAGAACGGCCGCTCGCGATGGATCTCGTAGAAACCCTCAGCCTGGCGGGACGTGAGCTGCAGCATGCGCGCGGCGACGACCTTCAGCCCCGATTTCTCGAAGCGGTGGTAAACGTCGCCGATCAGGTTGCGGGCGACGCCGTCGGGCTTGACGATGGACAGGGTACGCTCGAGCGCCATGGGATCCTCAGGCTGCGGGGGTGGCCAAACGGGCCGCGTATTCTAGCCCCGCAGGTGCGCCGCGGCAATCGCGGCGTGCGCGGAAGTGCCCGTCCCTAAAGGAAAAATCAGACGCTGAAGCTTTCGCCGCAGCCGCACTCGCCGCGCACGTTGGGATTGCGGAAGCGGAACGCCTCGTTGAGGCCGTGGCGGACGAAATCGACCTCGGTGCCATCGATCAGCTCGAGGCTCCTGGCGTCGACCAGCACGCGCACGCCCTGGCTGTCGAACACCTTGTCCCCGGGCTCGATCGCGTCGGCGTAGTTGACGACGTAGGCATAGCCCGAGCAGCCCGTCTTGCGGATGGCGAGCCGGAGGCCCACGCCATGGCCGCGCTCAGCCATGAAATGGCGGACACGATCTGCAGCGGCGGGCGTCAGCGAAATGGCCATACAGGCCCCTATTGTACCCGAGCCGCCTCCGCCAGCAGGGCCCGCGCCGCGTCCTCGACGACCAGCAAGCGGCCCATTTTCTCGGCCGGCGCGTCGAGCTCGTGCGCAAGGCGCACGGCCTCGCAAGGCGTGGACCCGCCATCGGGCCGGCTCTCGAGCCAGCCTGCGGCGAGTGCCGCAGCCGCGAGCGTGTGGGGACAGCCCCAGGCCCGGAATCGGCATGCCACGATGCGTCCGGCTTCGACGCGCGCCTCGAACCTCACCCAGGCGCCGCGGTCGAGCGCCATGGCCTCGGCGGCCACGATACCGGCGCGTCCCGCCGGCAGCGCGCCCGCGTGCGGCAGGGCGCGGAACAGTTCGAGCATGCGCACCGAGTAGCGTATTCCCGGTTGCGTCATGCGATGCGCTCCAGTGCACCCGGCGGCAGCACGGCGCGCAGTCGCCGGACGGCTTCGATGAGGAGCGCGGCGGCACGATCGACGTCCCGTTCAGTCGTGTCCCGGCCAAGGGACAGCCGGAGCGATGCCTGGATCGCGAGATCCGATCGCCCGAGACTGCGCAGGACATAGGACGGCTCCGCGGATGCCGAGCTGCAGGCGGATCCGCTCGAAAGCGCCAGGTCCCCATCCACCTCAAGAAGCAGGCTTTCGCCCTCGATACCCGCGAAGCCGACGTTCAGGATTCCCGGAAGGGCGGGTTTCGCCCCGTTTCGCCAAAGTGGCGCGGCTGCCTGCAACGCCTGCCAGAGCCTCTCGCGCAATGCACGCTGGCGCGCCGCCGCCTCGGCGAGGCCGGCGACGGCCAGCGTGCAGGCAGCGCCGAAACCGACGACCTGGTGCAGCGCAAGCGTGCCGGAGCGGAGGCCGCCTTCGTGACCGCCACCAAACAGGAGCGGCTGCAGGGCGGGCCGCGGCCGGCGGCGGACGTAGAGCGCGCCGATTCCCTTGGGCCCGCCGATCTTGTGCGCGGAGAAGCTCATGAGCGCAACGCCGGAGCCTTCGGCGTCGACGTGAATCCTGCCGGCGCTCTGCGCGGCATCCGCGTGCAGCGGAATCCCGCGCGCATTGCACAGGGCCGCGATCGCGGCGACGTCCGTCAGCACGCCGGTCTCGTTGTTCGCGTGCATCAGCGACACGAGCGCGGTCTCCGGCCGCAGTGCCTCGCCCACCTGCTGCGGCTCGATCGTCCCGTCCGCCCGCGGCCGCAGCCACGTGACGGCAAAGCCCTCGCGCTCGAGCTGCCGGCAGGCGTCGACGCCCGCCCGGTGCTCGACGCGGGAAGTCACGACGTGCCGTCGCGCTGCACTGGCCGCGCGCGCCGCGCCGAGGATCGCAAGGTTCACACTCTCGGTCGCGCCCGAGGTGAAGACGATCGACTCGCCTGGAGCGTTGACGAGGGCTGCGACCTCGGCCCGCGCGAGCGCGATGCGCGCGGCAGCGCGTCTTCCGGCCGCGTGGGCGGAGGCCGGATTCGCCTGTAACGACGGATCGCCGAGGCACGCGCACATCGCGGCGGTGACGCGCGGATCGAGCGGCGTCGTCGCGGCATGGTCGAGGTAGATCGCCGAGCCCGCGCCCATCACTCATTCCCCGGCGGCAGCCGGCGCTCGATCGCGGCCAGCCAGCCGCGCAGGATGCGGACCTCGCCTTCGTCCGGCCGCGCGCGCGCAAGGAGCCGCCGCACGCGTGCACCGAGCTGTCCCGCGTTGCCGTCGTGCACGAAGCCCGAGGCGCGCATCACGCGCTCGAGGTGCGCATCGAGGGCACGCCGCTCGTCGGCAGTCGCCGGCAATGGCGCCTCCACCGCGGCCGGAGCGGAAGCGTCGAGCGCGATCCGCATCTCGTAGCAGACGATCTGCACGGCCTGTGCGAGGTTCAGCGACCCATAGGCCGCGGCGACCGGGATCCGGATCAGCGCCTCGCAGCGCTCGAGCTCCTCGTTCACGAGGCCGTTGCGCTCGCCGCCGAACAGGATGGCGACCGGCCGGCGGGCGGCAGCCGCCGCGATCTCGGCGGCGCCCGCGCGCGCGTCGAGTTCTCGCCAGCGGGCGCTGCGCGCCCGCGCGGTGGTGCCGAGCACGAGGCCGCAGTCGCCGATGGCCTCGTCCACGGCCGCGACGACCCGCGCGCGCGCGAGGACGTCCGCCGCGCCGGACGCACGCGCGGCGGACGCGGGATCGGGGTGCGATCCGGGCCTCACCAGCACCAGCGACTCGAGTCCCATGTTCTTCATCGCGCGGGCGCTCGCGCCGATGTTTCCAGGGTGGCTGGTGTCGACGAGCACGATGCGGATGGCGGCGGTCATCGCGGCTCCGAGATGGATGCTGCTATTCTAAGTCATGCATCCACTGCTCAACATCGCGATCGGCGCCGCGCGCCGCGCCGGCGACGTGATCGTGCGCAGCCTCGATCGCGTCGGCACACTCACTGTCAGCGAGAAGAACCGCAACGACTTCGTCAGCGAGATCGACCGCGCCGCGGAACAGGTCCTGATCGCGGCCATCCGCAAGGCCTACCCGTCGCACGGCTTCCTCGCCGAGGAAAGCGGCGCCACGGAGGGCGACGACTACACCTGGGTCATTGACCCGCTGGACGGCACCACGAACTTCCTGCACGGCTTCCCGCAGTTCGCCGTCTCGGTTGCCTGCCGCCACCGCGGCCGCGCGGAGGTCGGCGTCGTGTTCGACCCGCAGCGCAGCGAACTGTTCACGGCCGAGCGCGGCGCCGGCACCCTGCTGGATGGCCGGCGGCTGCGCGTGTCGCAGCGGCTCGGCCTCGACGGCGCGCTCGTCGGCACGGGCTTCCCCTTCCGCGAGAACCGCCGCTGGCTTAAGCCCTACCTCGGGATGCTCGAGAGCGTCATGCAGTCGACCGCCGGCGTGCGCCGGCCCGGGGCGGCGTCGCTCGATCTCGCGTACGTCGCGGCCGGCAGGCTCGACGCATTCTGGGAGATCGGCCTCTCGCCGTGGGACACCGCCGCGGGCAATCTCCTCATCACCGAAGCGGGTGGCAGGGTCGGCAATCTCGCCGCCGGCGAGTACCGCGACGGCGGCCATTTGCTCGCCGGTTCGCCGCGCGTGTACGCCGCCCTCGCCGAGCTGCTCGCGCCGTTCCTCGACGACGAGCTTCGCAAATGACCCGCGGGACCCGGCTCGCAATCACGGCAGGGCTGGGTTAGAGTCCCTCTCGGTTTTTGCACCGGGGGATCGCGCATGAACCTGTTTCGCACCAAGCCGGTCGTGGCCGCGCCGCACGTGGACGCGGGCGAAACGGTGGGCAGCCTCGAGGGCGAAGCCACGCTGAAGCGTGTGCTCACCGCGCGGCATCTCGTGGCACTCGGCATCGGCGCGGTGATCGGCGCCGGCATCTTCGTGTTGACCGGCCATGCCGCCGCCACCCACGCGGGCCCTGCCGTCGTGCTCTCGTTCGTGATCGCGGGCTTTGCCTGTGGGCTCGCCGGCCTCTGCTACGCCGAATTCGCGTCGATGCTTCCGGTGTCGGGAAGCGCCTACTCCTACGCATACGCGACACTCGGCGAGTTCATCGCCTGGTTCATCGGCTGGATGCTGGTACTTGAATACACGTTCGCCGCGGCAACCGTCTCAGTCGGCTGGTCCGGGTATTTCACGAGCCTTCTTGACTCGATAAGCAGCGGTCTCGGCGTCTCGGTCTCGCTGCCGGCGGCGCTCACTTCCGCGCCGTTCGATCTGGTGAACGGCCGCGTCGTTTCCACTGGCGCGATCGTCAATTTGCCCGCGATTGCGATCGCCACTGCGATCGCCGCGCTCTGTTATCGCGGCATCACGCAGTCGGCGTTCGTCAACTCGATCATCGTGGTGATCAAGTTGATCGTGATCTTCCTGTTCATGGGTTTCAGCCTGCAGTTCATCGACACCGCAAACTGGACACCCTTCATTCCGGAGTCGCAGGGACCCGGGCAGTTTGGCTGGGATGGCGTGTTTCGCGGCGCATCCATCGTGTTCTTCGCCTACATCGGGTTTGACGCGGTTTCGACGGCAGCCCAAGAGGCCAAGAACCCCCAGCGCGACATGCCGATCGGAATCCTCGGGTCGTTGGTCATCTGCACCCTGATCTACATCGCGATGTCGGCGGTGATGACCGGCATCATGCCGTACCAGCTGCTCGGCACCCCGAAGCCGGTCGCCACTGCGCTGGAGACTTATCCCAGCCTGCTGTGGCTCAAGACGCTGGTCGAGATCGGCGCGATCGCCGGACTGTCCTCGGTGATCCTCGTGATGATGGTCGGTCAGCCGCGCATATTCTACTCGATGTCGCGCGACGGCCTGATTCCGAAAGCCTTCGGACGGGTTCACCCCAAATACCGCACGCCTCACTTCGGCACGGTTGTCGTCGGCATTTCGGCGGTACTGCTCGCTGCGCTGCTGCCGATTGGCAGGCTCGGCGAGATGGTGTCGATGGGCACGCTGCTCGCGTTCGCCACGGTCTGCGTCGGCATCCCCATCCTGCGCAGGACCCGGCCCGACCTGCCGCGCGGCTTCCGGGTGCCTGCCGCGCCGCTGGTGGGCACGCTGGGCGCGGCCGCCTGCCTGTATCTCTTCCTGCAGTCGTTCCGCGAAAACTGGCACTGGATGCTGGGCTGGATCGTGATCGGCATGGTGATCTACTTCACCTACAGCCGCCGTCACAGCAAGCTGAACACGTAACCGCTCTCGGCGGCGGTCGCGGGCGCTTATTCCACTGAACATCCGCGAGCGGCTGGCCGGACGGGGACCCTCGCTCGCGCCGCCGGAACTTACGCGCTCGCTCGGGGACCCGTCCGGCCAGCCGCCCGTGCATAGCCTCCGGCATCGGCGCGCGCATGAGAGTAATCGCGGGACCGTGTAGCGAGCGGACTGGAACTAACGTTTCGGATCGTCCTTTGGCTCGTCCTGCGCCGCTTCCCTTGGCTCTTCCTTCGGCTTGTCCTTCGCGTCTTCTTTCGGCTCGTCCTTCGGCTCGTCGTCCGAACCGAATTCCGGTCCGCGCAGGTCCAGCGGCGTCGTCTTCTTGCGCAGCCGGATGTTTATCATCTCGACGCCTACCGAAAACGCCATCGCGAAGTACAGGTAGCCCTTCGGGACGTGGAACTCCAGCGATTCGCCGATCAGCGCGACGCCAATCAGGATCAGGAACGACAGCGCCAACATCTTGATCGTCGGGTGGCGCTCGATGAACTCGTGGATCGGCCGTGCCAGGAACATCATCACGATCACCGCGAGCACGATCGCGGCGACCATGACCGGCAGGTGATCAGCGAGCCCGACCGCGGTCAGGACCGAGTCGAGCGAGAACACGATGTCGATGATGCCGATCTGGATCGCAACCGAGAGCACGTTCGTGCGCAGCTTGACTTCGCCGTGAGTCTGCTCGATGCCTTCGAGCGCGTTGTGGATCTCGCTGACGCTCTTCGCCAGCAGGAACAGGCCGCCCGCGAACAGGATCAGGTCGCGGCCCGAGATCTCCTCCCCCAGCACCGTGAACCACGGGGCCGTGAGCCCGATCAGCCAGGTGAGCGAGAACAGCAGTCCGATGCGCGTGACCATTGCGAAGGCGAGGCCGAGGATGCGGCCCTTGGGCTGGACTTCCTTGGGCAGCCTCGAGACCAGGATCGACAGGAAGATGATGTTGTCGATGCCGAGGACGATCTCGAGGAAGGTCAGCGTCAGGAACGAGATCCAGACTTCCGGTTGGCTCAACAGCTCGAACACGACGCCTCCTCGGGAGCCGGCTCAGGGCAGGTCGTCGACGTCGCCACGCTTTTCCGGCGGCATGAAGTCGCGCGCCGAGGCGCCGAGGTCGAGCGCGATGGCGCCCGCGACGTAGATCGAGGAGTAAGTGCCGATCACGATGCCGATGGCGAGCGCGACTGCGAAGCCGCGCAGCGTCTCGCCGCCGAGCACCGCGAGGAAGATGACCGAGGACAGCGCGCACCCGGCCACGATGATCGTGCGCCCGAGCGTCTCGTTGATCGCGCGGTCGATCACTTCCGCGGGCTCGGCCTTGCGCATCTTCGGGAACAGCTCGCGGATGCGGTCGAAGATGACGACGGTGTCGTTGACCGAGTAGCCAAGGATCGTCAGCAGGGCCGCGACGACGTTGAGGTCGAACGGGATGCCGAGCAGTGCAATGGCGCCGACCGCGACGATCGGGTCGTGAAGCGAGGCCACCAGCGAGCCGACGCCAAAGCGCCAGCGGAACCGGAACGCGACGTAGATCAGCACCAGCAGCAGCGTCATCAGCACCGCGAGCGCGGCCTGCTCGCCGAGCTGCTGGCTGACCTGTGGCCCGACCGACTCGGTGCGGTTGAGCTTGACCGACGGGTCGATGGCCGCGAGCGCTTCCGTTACGCGGCGGGCGTCCTCTGCGGCGGCCCCCGTCGCGGCCGGCGGCAGTCGCACCTCGAGCTCGCTCGCGGTGCCATAAGTGCGGACCTGGAAGTCCTCGACGCCGCCGGCGGCGAGCGCCGAGCGCACCTCCTCGAGGTCGACCGGCTGCGAGAAGCCGAGCTCGAACACGAGGCCGCCGGTGAAGTCGACCGTCAGGTTGAGGCCGCGCACCAGCACCAGCACGATCGAGGCGATCACGACTGCCACGGAGATCGCGTACCACCAGCGCCGTAGCGCCATGAAGCGGATCGCGGGGACGACCTTGAGGAATTCCATCGTCCGCCCTCAGATGGCCAGCCGCTCGATGCGGCGGCGGCGTCCGTAAACGAGCCAGATGAGCGCGCGGCTGCCGACCAGCGCGGTGAACATCGAGGCGATGATGCCGATCATCAGGGTCACGGCAAAGCCACGCACCGGTCCCGAGCCGAACAGGAACAGCACGCCGCCGGCCATGAACATAGTCACGTTCGAGTCGAGGATCGCCGACAGCGCCTTGTCGAATCCGGCGTTGATCGAGGCCCAGGGCGAGGCCCCGTTCTTGACTTCCTCGCGGATGCGCTCGTAGATCAGGATGTTCGCGTCGACGGCCGTGCCGACGGTCAGCACGATGCCCGCGATGCCGGGCAGCGTCAGCGCCGCGCCCAGCAAGCCCATCAGCGCGACGATGATCATCACGTTGGTAAGCAGCACGATATCGGCGATCACGCCGAACACCTTGTAGTACACGACCATGAAAGCGAACAGCACGAGGCCGGCGATCAGGAGCGCCTCGGTCCCCGCCTCGATGTTGTCCTGGCCGACGCTCGGGCCGATCACGCGCTGCTCGACGATGATGATCGGCGCGGCGAGCGCACCGGCGCGCAGCAGCTTCGCGAGCTCGGTGCCCTCGGCCGCCGACAGGCCGGTGATCTGGAAGTTGTTGGAGAACACACCGCGGATCGTCGCGACGCTGATGACCTCCTCTTTCGAGCGGTCGACGGCGACCTCGCGGCCGTCGCGCTCGACGAGCTCGCGCTCCTTCTCGATGAAGACGACCGCCATCGGCTTGTTCAGGTTCTCGCGCGTCGTGCGCAGCATCTCGTCGCCCCCGCGGCTGTCGAGCTTGACGCTGACCGCGGGCTCGCCCTGCGCCGGCACGAAGGACGCGTCGATCAGCTGCTCGCCGGTCGCGATCACGTCGCGCTTCAGGAGGACCGGCGTGCCGTCGCGCTGCTTGTAGAGGCGGGTACCGAGCGGCGCACGGCCGGTGCGCTCGGCCTCGAGCGGGCTCGAGGTCGTGTCGACCAGGCGGAACTCGAGCGTCGCGACCTTGCCGAGCAGTCGCACGACCTCGGAGGCATCCTGGACCCCCGGCACCTGCACCGCGATGCGATTCTGGCCCTGGCGCTGCACCACGGTCTCGGCGACCCCGAGCGCGTTCACGCGGTTCTCGAGTGCCGTGATGTTCTGCTGGATGGCGAAGGCCTGCCGCTCCTTCACGGCCGCTTCGGTCAGCGCGACCGTGAGCGTGCCAGGCGGCGCGTCGGATGCAAACGTCAGCTGCGGGTCGTAGGCGAGCAGCGCCTTGCGCCCGGCTTCCTGCTGGGCCGCGTCGCGCAGCGTCACGTGCACCGCGTGGCCCGCGACGGCGACCTCCTGGTACTGGATACGCGCGTCGCGGAGTTCCTTGCGGAAGTCGCGCTCGAGACGCTGCATGAGCTGCGCGACGGCGCCTTCGGTGTCGACTTCGTACACGAGCAGCATGCCGCCGCGCAGGTCGAGGCCGAGGCTCATCGGCTCGATTCCGAGTGCGTTCAGCCAGTCGGGCGCGCGGGAGGCGTTCGTCAGCGCGATGGCGAAGTCCCCCTCATACCGGGACTGGATCAGGTCGCGCGCCTCGAGCTGGTCGTCCACCTGTACAAACCGCGCCCACAGGCGACCGTCGTCGTCGACGTAGACCTCCTCGGCCGCGATGCCCGCGTCCTTCAGGCTGCCTTCGATCTCCGTCACAGTCGCCGGATCGAATGCCGCGCGGTCGCGCCGCGAGAGCTGCAGGGCCGGCGACTCGCCGTACCAGTTCGGCAGCGCGAACAGGACCGCCGCGACCAGGACGGCCGCCAGCAGGACTCCCTTCCAGAGGGGATAGCGTTGCACGCGAAGCGAACGGGGGCGCTCAGGCGCCCTTGAACGTGCCCTTGGGCATCAACTGCGCGACCTGGAACTTCTGCACCTGGATGGCGACGCCGGAGGCGACCTGCAGCGTGACGAAGCTGTCCGTGACCTCGGTGATGCGGCCCAGCATGCCGCCGTTGGTCACCACCTCGTCGCCCGCAGCGAGCTTTGCGATCATTTCGCGGTGCTCCTTGGCGCGCTTCGTCTGCGGCCGGATCAGCAGGAAGTAGAAGACGACGAAGATCAGCAGGAGCGGCAGGATCGTGCCCAGCATGCCGCCCGTCGGCGAGGTTGCGGCCTGGGCCCAGGCGTTGGTAACGAAGAATTCCATGTCCTTCCTCTGCGGGGGCCGGCGGGCCGGCCCGGTTTGGGCGCGCGATTATGGCAGGCAGGGTGTTAGCTGCGTCACAATTTTACGGGTTCCAGAGGCATTTATGTCAACAGAGGTAAACGCCTCGACGGCCCCCGATAAGCTCCGCTCACGACCGGCAGCGCACCCACGAGGGCGCAAGCCGCCGGCGACGAACAACGATCTAGGGGATGAGCCTTGCGCATGGACGCCTTTGGGTGCATAGCGACGGCATTGGGCCGCGTCGCGGCGGTGGCTGCATTCTTCCTGGCCGCGCTTCCGGCCGGCGCGAACAACACGGTGGGAGCTTGGTCCACGGTGCGTTCGTGGCCGTTGATCGCAGTGCACGCTGTGCTGATGCCCGACGGGCGCGTGCTGACTTACGGCACCTCCGCCACGGGCCAGCAGACCGCGATCTTCATCTACGACGTGTGGGATCCGTCGGCAGGGCTCGACGCCGGACACACGACGCTGCCGAACATGACGGCGGTCGACATCTTCTGCAGTTCGCAGGTGGTCCTCCCCTCGGGCGGCCAGGTCTTCATCGCCGGCGGCGACAACTGGACGGGCGCGTCCACCACCAACACCGGCAACAGCGACAGCACCGTGTTTGCCTACGGCAGCAACACCCTGACCAAGACGAGCGGCATGAACCGTGCCCGCTGGTACTCGTCCTCGATCACGCTGCTGAACGGCGAGACCTATATCCAGGGCGGCGCCGGCGGCACCGACCGGCCCGAGATCCGCGGCACCAACGGCGCTTTCCGGCTGATGACCGGAGCGAACACCAGCTCGTTCGACTTCATGTATCCGCGCAACTTCATCGCGCCGGACGGCCGGGTCTTCGGCTACGACAGCGCCGGGCGCATGTACTACGTCAACACCTCGGGTGCCGGCGCCGTGACGACGGCCGGCCAGTTCACCGGACCGACCGGCAGCGATTCGAGCGCGGCGATGTTCCGCCCGGGAAGGATCCTGCAGTTCGGCGGCAACTCGAGGAATGCGCTCGTCATCGACATCACGGGCGGCGCGCCCGCGGTGTCCCAGACGCAGCAGGTCTCGACGCAGCGTCGCCTCGTCACCGCGACGATCCTGGCCGACGGCCGGGTGCTCGCGACCGGCGGCAGCCTCGCCTGGAACGAGATGACGGGCGTCAACAACAGCGCCGAGATCTGGAACCCGACCACCGGGCAGTGGCAGGTCGGCCCGTCGGGGGCGCGCGCCCGCCTCTATCACTCGACGTCCGTGCTGCTACCGGACGCGAGCGTGCTGGTCGCCGGCGGTGGTGCGCCGGGTCCGCAGGTCAACACCAACATCGAGGTCTACTACCCGTCCTACCTCTACAGCGCGGGCGGCGGCTTCGCGGTGCGGCCCCTGATCGAGGACGCGCCGGGGACCATCGACATTGGCGAGACGTTTGACGTCGAGATGGGCGGCGGCGGCGCCGTCAGCCGCGTGGTCATGGTCAAGACGTCTTCCGTCACGCACAGTTGGAACATGGAACAGCGTTACGTCGAGCTGACCTTCCAGCAGGACGGCAGCCGCCTGCGCGTGCAGGCGCCGACGCGTGCCGCCGACGCGCCGCCCGGGTTCTACATGCTGTTTGCCTTCAACGCCGCCGGCACGCCCGCCGTGGCGCCGATCCTGCGCGTCGGCGTCGCCGCGAATCCCAACCCGGCGATTACGCCGAGCCTCGTCCACCCGGGCGACCAGGCGGGCGACGCGGGCGCGGCGACGAGCCTTCCGCTCACCGCCACCGACCCGAACGGCGACACGCTCACCTACAGTGCGAGCGGATTGCCGTCGGGGCTCTCCGTCCACCCGACGACCGGAGTCATCAGCGGCACGCCGGGCGCCGCCGGCACATTCAACGTCGTCGTGACCGCGAGCGACGGCGTCAACAGCGACAGCGAAAGCTTCGTCTGGGTCATCAACCAGGGCCCGCCCTACGTCCTCAACACGCCGCCACCGCCGAGTCCCGCCGTCACCGGCGGCTTGGTCACCTACGAGGCGAGCGTCACCGGCGGTGTCGGCCTGCAGTTCCGGTGGGACTTCGACGACGGCACGCCGGTCACCCCGTTCTCGTCCTCGCCGTCCTTCACGCACGTGTTCACCGAGCCCGGCATCCACTACGTGACGCTGACTGCGCGCGACGCCTCCGGCCGCGAGCAACAGACGGTCATCGTGCAGATGGTCCACCACCCGCTCACGGCGAATCGCCCTGCGATGTCCTCGAATATCGTGTTCGAGGATCGGCCGACCGGTGCCGACCGCCTGTGGGTCGTCAACCAGGACAACGACTCGGTCAGCGCTTTCAATACTGCGACCGGTACCCGGCTCAAGCACGTCAAGGTCGGCACGGCACCCCGCTCTGTCGCCATCGCGCCGAACGGCCGGGTCTGGGTGACGAACAAGCTGTCAGCCTCCATCACCGTCCTCGACGCCGCCACCCGCGAGGTGCTGCGCACGATCGCGCTGCCCGCGGGCTCGCAGCCCTATGGCATTGCAGCGGCCCCGACCGGCTCCGCCATGTACGTCGCGCTCGAGGCGACGGGCCGCCTGCTCAAGATCGACGCCGTGACGGAGGCGACGCTCGCGAGCCTCGCCGTGGGCCCGAATCCGCGCCACGTGGCGGTGAGCGCAGACGGCAGCCGCGTCTACGTGTCCCGTTTCATCACGCCGCCGCTGCCCGGCGAGAGCACGGCCAGCGTCCAGACGCAGTCGGGCGGCCAGCCTGCGGGCGGCGAGGTGGTGGTCGTCAACGGCCCCGCCATGACCATCGAGCGCACGATCGTGCTGCGCCACAGCGACCTGCCGGACTTCGAAAACCAGGGCCGCGGCATCCCGAACTACCTCGGCGCGACGGCAATCTCGCCCGACGGCCGCTCAGCCTGGGTGCCGTCGAAGCAGGACAACGTCAAGCGCGGCGTGGGCCGCGACGGCCTGCCGCTCAATTTCCAGAACACCGTGCGCGCGGTCAGCTCGCGGCTCGACCTGCAGGCGGGCTCCGAAGACCACCCCGGGCGCATCGACCATGACAACGCGGGCCTCGCGAGCGCGGCGCACTTCGACGCGCGCGGCATCTACCTGTTCGTCGCGCTGGAAACGAGCCGCCAGGTGGCCGTGATCGACGCCTACGACGGCCAGGAGATTTTCCGCTTCGCCGTCGGCCGCGCGCCGCAGGGGCTGGCGCTGTCGTCCGACGGCCGCCGCCTGTACGTCAACAACTTCATGGACCGCAGGATCGGCGTCTACGATCTCTCGACGCTGCTCACCGAGGGCATTGCCGACGTGCCGCAACTCGGCAACTGGATCGCTGCACCGAGCGAGAAGCTGACGCCGCAGGTGCTGGTCGGCAAGCAGCTCTTCTACGACGCCGGGGACACCCGGCTTGCGCGCGACGCCTACATCAGCTGCGCGTCGTGCCACAACGACGGCGGCCACGACGGCCGCACCTGGGACCTGACGGGCTTCGGCGAGGGCCTGCGCAACACGTCGAGCCTGCGCGGCCGCGCCGGGGCCCACGGTTCCCTGCACTGGAGCAACAACTTCGACGAAGTGCAGGACTTCGAGGGCCAGATCCGCAACCTCGCGGGCGGCACCGGGCTGATGACGAATGCAGAGTTCAACGCCGGCACCCGCAGCCAGCCGCTCGGCGACGCGAAGGCCGGCGTCAGTGCCGATCTCGACGCGCTCGCCGCCTACGTCGCCTCGCTCAACGCGTTCGCGCCGAGCCCGCTCAGGAACAGCGACGGCACGCTGACGCCCGCGGCCACGACCGGCAAGTCGGTGTACCAGGCGAAGGGCTGCGGCAGCTGCCACGGCGGCTCCGGTTTCACCGCGAGCGCGGTCAACAACCCCGTCAACATCGGCACGATCGACGCCGACAGCGGCAATCGCCTCGGCGGGCCGCTCTCGGGCATCGACATCCCGACCCTGCGCGACGTCTGGGCGACCGCGCCTTACCTGCACCGGGGCTCGGCCGCGACGCTCGGCGACGCCATCCGCGCGCACGCGGGCGTCACCGTCACGGACGCGGAGCTGCCGAACCTCGTCGCCTACGTGTCGCAGATCGGCAGCCAGGAGGGATCCGCCACAGCCACGACCCCGAACACGGGCACCGGCCTCGGCGGCGCCTACTTCAACAACATGACGCTCGGCGGCACACCCGCCCTCGAGCGCGTCGAGAATGTCGCGTTCACCTGGAGCAGCTCGCCGGGCCCGAACGTCAACGCGAACCAGTTTTCGGTGCGCTGGACTGGCTTCGTCGAATCGACCTCGAGCGGCAGCCACCAGTTCCAGACGAAGTCGAACGACGGCGTGCGCCTGTGGATCGACGGCGAGCTCGTCATCGACAACTGGACCGCGCACGCGACGACCACCAACACGTCGGCCACGATCGCGCTTGTCAAGAACCAGCGTTACGCGGTCACCATGGAGTACTACGACAACGCCGGCAACGGCGTCGCGCGCCTGCTGTGGAAGAGACCCGCGACCGCCAATTTCGTGGCCGTACCCGTTACGCGGCTCTATGCGAACTAGCGCGCCGCTCGCCGCCGTCTTCGCGCTCGCCTCGGCGATCGCGGCGGCGGGCGAGCGCGCTGCCCTTCCTGCGCTCGAGCGCGTGTACGTGAACCCGGCGCCCGCGCCGGTCGCCGACTTCACGCTCACCGACCAGGCCGGGAAGCCGCGGCGGTTCTCAGGCCTGAAGGGCGAGCCCGTGCTGGTTTTCTTCGGTTTCACGCACTGCCCGAGCGTCTGCCCCACCGCCCTCGGCCGCCTGAAGCTCCTGCACGAGTCGCAGGACGGCGCGCTCAAGCAGGCGCGCATCGTACTGATCAGCGTGGACGGCGAACGCGACACGCCCGCGCGGCTCGGGTCCTTTCTCGCGCCATTGTCCTCCGACTTCATCGGCCTGACTGGCGACCCGAAGGTCACGGCGGCGATCGCCGCGCAATTCGCGGCTGTGTTCTTCAAGGAGCCGGCCGGCAAGGACGGCCGCTACAACGTGATGCACTCGACACAGGTCTTTGCCGTCGACAAGGAGGGCCGCCTGCGGGCCTCTTTCGCGGATGCATCCATCGAGGACATGGCGACGATCACTGCCCTCCTGCTGGCGGAGCCGGGCTAGCCAAAGCCGCGTGAACCCCGGCCCGGAATGACGCGAACCGGCCGGCGCCGATCGCCTCCCGCATGCGCGCCATCAGCGCCAGGTAGTAGTGCAGGTTGTGCAGCGTCGCGAGGCGCGGCCCCAGCATTTCGCCGCAGCGGTCGAGGTGCCTCAGGTAGGCGCGAGAGAAGTTCCGGCAGGTGTAGCAACCGCAATCCGGGTCGACGGGCCCCGTGTCCGCGGCGTAGCGGGCATTGCGGATGTTCATGACGCCCCAGGGAACGAACAGATGCCCGTTCCGCGCATGGCGCGTCGGCATGACGCAGTCGAAGAGGTCGACGCCTGCCGCCACCGACTCGACCAGGTCTTCCGGACGGCCGACGCCCATCAAGTAACGTGGCTTCCCCGCCGGCATGGCGGGCAACAGCCCGCCGAGGACGCGCTCGCGTTCGGGGACCGGCTCGCCCACCGACAGGCCGCCGATCGCGAGGCCTGCGAAGCCGATGTCCTCCAGGCCCGCGAGCGAGGCGAGCCGGAGCGGCGCGTACATGCCGCCCTGGATGATGCCGAACAGGGCGCCCGGGCCGGGCTCTGCATCGAAGGCGCTCCGGCTGCGCGATGACCAGCGCAGCGACAGTTCCATGGACGCCTGCGCCTCCAGTTCGGTCGCCGGATACGGCGTGCATTCGTCGAACACCATCGCGACGTCGGATCCGAGCGCGCGCTGAACCTGCATGGCGCGCTCGGGGTCGAGGAAGACTTCCGCGCCATCGACGGGCGAGCGGAAGCGGACGCCCTCCTCGGTGAGCTTGCGCATCGATGCGAGGCTGAACACCTGGTAGCCGCCGGAGTCGGTCAGGATCGGACGCTGCCAGTGCATCATGTCGTGCAGGCCGCCGTGCGCACGCACGACCTCGGCGCCGGGCCGCAGCATCAGGTGGAACGTGTTCGCGAGGATGATCTCGGCGCCGCAGGCGACGAGCTCCTCGGGCGTCACGCCCTTGACCGTCCCGTAGGTGCCCACCGGCATGAACGCCGGCGTTTCGACCACGCCATGCGCGAGGTGGAGCCGGCCGCGGCGCGCGGCGCCGTCCGTCGCGAGGCACTCGAATCTCAAGGCGCCCTGCCCCGCACGGCGAGCGCCGCGGGATCCGGCGTCACGAACATCGCGTCCCCGAAGCTGAAGAATCGGTAGCGTCCGGCGATCGCGTGATGATACGCGGCGAGCACGCGCTCGCGCCCGGCAAAGGCGGACACGAGGACGAGCAGCGTCGACTCCGGCAGGTGAAAGTTCGTCAGCAGCGCGTCGACCACGCGGAACCGGTAACCCGAGCGTATGAAGATGTCCGTCTCGCCCTCGAACGCCTCGAGCCGGCCGCCGCTCGCCGCGGCCTCGAGCGCCCGCACCACGGTCGTGCCGACCGCGACCACGCGGCCCTTGCGCCGCTGCGCCGCCTCGATCGCGTCGACGGTCGCCTGCGGAACCCGGATCCGCTCCGCGTGCATATGGTGCTTCGACACGTCGTCCACGCGCATCGGCGTGAAGGTGCCGGCGCCGACGTGCAGCGTCACCCGCTCGACCCCGATGCCGCGGCGGGCGAGCGACGCGAGCGACTCCTCGTCGAAGTGCAGGCCGGCCGTCGGCGCAGCCACCGCGCCCGGGACTTTCGCGTATACCGTCTGGTAGCGCTCGCGGTCCGCATCGTCGGCCTCGCGCGCGACGTAGGGCGGCAGCGGCACACTGCCGTGCGACTCGAAGTACGGCAGCGCCTCGCGGTCGAGCTCGAGCTCGTACAGGTCGCCGCGGCGCGCGAGCGCGACCGCGCTCGCGCCCGCCGGGAGGTCGATGCGCGTGCCGGCCCTGAGGCCCTTGCTCGCGCGCGCCTGCGCGACAAAATGCTTCCCGTCCAGGACGCGCTCGAGCAGCAGCTCGCAGGCGCCGCCGCTCGCCTTGCGGCCGCGCAAGCGCGCGGGCAGCACGCGCGTGTCGTTCAGCACGACGACGTCACCCGCTTCCAGCAGCCCGCCGAAGTCGTCGAAGGCGAGGTCGCGAATGGCGCCCGTCGCGCCGTCGAGCGCGAGCAGCCGGCTGGCTCCGCGCCGCGGCAGCGGGCGGTCGGCAATCAGTTCGTGGGGCAGCGGATAGGAAAAGTCGGCGCGGCGCATGGGCCGCGCAGACTAGCACAGCGGCGAACCGCCTCAGGTCGCGGCGGGGTCGCGCGCCGGGGGTGCAGGCGGAGCCGGCGCAACCGGGGGCTTCGGCGGCGTGACGCGACGCATGACGTTGCGCGTCACGCGCTCGGGAACCTTCGCCGACAGCGTCCGTGTCCGGCGGTCACGCAAAATCTTGATCTCGACCGGTTCGCCCGGCTGGTAGGAGCGCAGGATCCGCATCGCGTGCGGGCCGTCCTGCGGCTCGCGGCCGCCGATCGCCACGATCACGTCGCCGTCCTGCAGCCCGAGCGAGGCATCGTCCGGCGCACGCGCGACCAGCACGCCCTTGTCTGCGCCGAAGTAGCGGCCGAGCTGCGGCGTCAGCGTTACGAATTCGGCGTCACCCCAACCGCCAAGCAGCCAGTGCACGTCACCGTGGAACGGCAGCCCCTCGACGTGCGCCATCGCCGGCAGCGCCGGGAGTGCCGGCATCGCACTGAGAGCGGGCACGCCGGGCGTGCCCACGAAGTACGCGCGGTCGAGCAGACGCGCTTCCACGGAAAGCTTGAGCGGCTTGCCGTCGCGCTCGAGGCCGAGCTCGACTTTCTCGCCCGGCTCGATCGCCTCCATCGCCCGCACCAGCTCGCGCCCGGTCGCGACCGGCTTCGCGTCGATCGCGACGATGACGTCGCCCGCCTTCACCCCGGCCTCGGCTGCGGGCCCGCCCGGACTCACGCCGTCCACGCGCACGCCGCCGCCGTTCGGCTCGGCGCCGCCGACGTTGACGCCGAGCATCGCGCGCCGCGGCCCCCGCACGGCGAAGTCGAACTCGCGAATCGCCCGTGGACCCGCGGCTTCGCCGGAGAGCTCCGCGACCTCGCGCGCCGCGTCCTCGAGCCGGCGCTGCGCGTCCTGCAGTCGCTCCTCCGGGGAGGCCTCTTCGTCCTCGGCGGGCGCGGCCGCGGCGGTTCCCGCCAGCAGGGCACCCGAGATCACCGCAATCAGCCAGCGCTTCATCGTGTCCTCCATCGAATCAGTAGGTGCCGACCGCGTCCGCGTAGCGGACTTGGACCAGCGAATTCATGACCCCGAGCCGCACGCGCCACAGTGCTTCCGCGCGCTCCGGCGCATTCGGTTCCAGCGCCACGCGGGTAAGGCGATCGTCGACCAGCGCCAGGCGGTCCTCGAGCTCGGCCACGGTGTACGCCGTGCTGCCCCGCATGCTGTGGCGCTCCGGCAGCGCTGCGAGGATCCGCTCGAGCCGGTCGTTCTCGGCGCGCATTTCCGCAGCCACCGCCGCGTCTGCGGCCGCGAACGCAGCCGGACCTCCCGACATCGAGCTCCTCGCCGACAGCAGCCACCAGGCGAGGCCGACGGCGGCGGCGAGCACGACCGCCGCGAATGCGACCGGCAGCCCGAGTTCGAGCCGCGCATCGCGCCCCGCGCGCGCCGCAACGACACCGGACCACCCCGTGTCCGGAGGCGCGAAATCGGCGAGCGACGACAGCCGCCCGCTCCACTCGCTCATGTCGGCGTGCATGGCGTTACGTCCACGAGGCGCGCGGACTCGCCCAGCAGGTCGCGCAGGCGCCGGTGCGCGCGCGAGAGCTGCGACTTCGAAAAGCTCGGCGTGCGGCCGAGGGCGAAGCCGATGTCCGCATGGGTGTAGCCCTCGACGTCGTGCAGCCACACCACGGTGCGGCTGAGGGCGGGCAGCGTCATCAGCGCGCGCTCGAGCGCGGCATCGAGCGGCGCCGAATGGTCCGCGCCCTGCGACGGCAGCCGGTCGGCGCCGCCCGGGTCCTTGTCGAGCCATTCGAGCCCGCGATGCCAGGGCGAGCGCAGGTACATGAGCGCGCGATTGATCGCGATGGCCCGGATCCAGGACGGCAGCGGGCAGCGGCCCTCGTACGCGCCGATGTGCTCGATCACGTCGACGAATGTCTCCTGCAGCAACTCCTCGGCGATCGCGGGCCGTCGCACCAGCCGGCGCAGCAAGGTGTAGATGGGACCCGCGGTCGCGGCATAGACGGATTCCAGGGCATCGCCGTCGCCGGCGCGGGCGGCGGCCACCATTGCTGCCGGCAGGTCGATGTCCGAGATACGGGTCATTGCCCGCTTAGATGCCCGGGCGGCGAAAAAGGTCGCAGCCGACGAAGAAAGTCGTCTGGTGCCCGGAGAGGGGGTCGAACCCACACATCCTTTCGGATACCAGATTTTGAGTCTGGCGCGTCTGCCAGTTCCGCCATCCGGGCCGCAGGGGCGCGAGTATACGGCACAATGCCGCCGATGAAGTTCTGCCCGAGTTGCGCCGCGCCGGTCGAGATGCGCATCCCGGAAGGCGATCACCTGCACCGTGCCGTTTGCAGCGGATGCGGAACGATCCACTATCGCAATCCCAAGTTGATCGCCGGCTGTGTCCCCGAGCATGGAGGCCGCATCCTGATCTGCCGCCGCGCCATCGAGCCGCGGCGCGGCTTCTGGACCATTCCCGCGGGCTTCATGGAAGTCGGCGAGACGCTGCAACAGGCCGCCGCCCGCGAGTGCCACGAGGAGGCGCTGGCCCGGGTCGAGGTCGGCAGTCTCTGTGCCGTCGTGCACGTGCTGCACGCCGAGCAGGTGCACGTCATGTTTCGTGCCGTGCTGACGGGCGACGCATTCGGAGTCGGAGTCGAGAGCCTCGAGACGACGCTGGTCGAGGAGCGCGAAGTGCCCTGGCCGGAAATCGCCTTTCCGAGCGTCGAATTCACGCTGCGGCGCTATTTCGAGGACCGCGCGGCGGGCCGCGAGGGACTGCACTACCGCACGTTCGACTGACCGGGCGGCGACGTGCCTGTGGCACAATTGCGCGCATGACTTTCGTCGTCACCGAAGCCTGCATCAAGTGCAAGTACACGGATTGCGTCGAGGTCTGCCCGGTGGACTGCTTCCACGAGGGGCCGAACTTCCTCGTGATCGACCCGGAAGAGTGCATCGACTGCACGCTGTGCGAGCCGGAGTGCCCGGTGGACGCGATTTACTCGGAGGAGGAAGTCCCGGCGGGCCAGGAGGGATTCCTCGCGCTCAATGCCGAGCTGTCCCGGACCTGGCCGGTGATCACGCAGATCAAGGATGCGCCGGCCGATGCCGACGACTGGAAGGACGTCAAGGAAAAGCTCCCGCTGCTCGAGCGCTGAGCGTCAGTCAGTCGCCGCCGCGGTCGCTGCCGCCGGTTCCGCCAGGTAGGCGGCGAGGTAAGCCGCCGACGCATAGCCGGCCAGGTACTCGCCGGTATCGGTGAAGATGCCGGGCGTCCCTTCGATGCCGAGCTGGCGGCCAAGTTCGTACTGTGCGGCGACGTGCGTATCGCAGCGCTCCGACTCGACCTTTTCGCCCTTCTTGGCACGCGTCAGCGCATCCTTGCGATCGGCGCTGCACCACACCGACTCGGCCTTGGCCCAGGCATCGCTGCCAGGACCGCCGCGCGGGAACATCAGGTAACGCACGCGGATGCCGAGGCGGTTGAGCTCGGCGATTTCCGAGTGCATTTTCCGGCAGTAGCCGCAGTCGATGTCAGTGAAGACCGTGACAGTGTGCTTCGCCGCGCCCTTGGGCGCGAAGGTGATCGCGTCCTGGTCCTTGATGCCGGACAGGAGCGCAAGCCGGCCCTTGCGGCGCACGTCCTCGGTCAGGTTCTGCTTGGACGTCATGTCGAAGAGGTCGCCGTCCACGTAGAAACGGCCGTCCGCCGAGACGTAGCCGACCTCCGCGCCGGAACGGACTTCGTAGAGGCCGGCGATCGGCGACGGGCGGACGTCCTCGACCTTGATCTCGAGGCGCTTCGCGATCTGGGCACGAACTTCGTCGGTCTTGGCGGCCTGGGCCGCGGCGAAGCCCGCGCCGGCAAGCGCGAGGGCGGCCAGGACGGAAATCAGGATCGGGCGGGTCGTCACGATGCGGGCCTCAGGATGCGAACCGGTTCCGCTTGGACCCCGGCGGGGCGAGGCGGTTCGGTCCCGGCCGACATTCTATCAGCCGCGCGGGTGATGCTGCGCGTGCAGTTCCTTCATGCGTTCCCGCGCGACGTGCGTGTAGATCTGGGTCGTCGACAGGTCGCTGTGGCCGAGCAGCATCTGCACGACGCGCAGGTCCGCGCCGTGGTTCAGGAGGTGCGTAGCGAACGCGTGGCGCAGGGTGTGCGGCGAGAGGTCTTTCTCGATGCCGCCCTTTTTTGCGTAACGCTTGATGATGTGCCAGAAGGCCTGGCGCGTCATGCGATCGCCGCGCCGCGTCGGGAACAGGTGATCCGTCTGGCGGTCGAGCAGGATCTCGCCGCGCGCGCCGCGCATGAACTCTGTCAGCCAGCGGACGGCCTCCTCGCCGAGCGGGATCAGCCGCTCGCGGTTGCCCTTGCCGACGATGCGCAGCACGCCCTGGTTCAGGTTGACCTGGCCGTGGCGCAGGCTGACGAGCTCGGAGACGCGAAGTCCCGTCGCATACAGCACCTCGAGCATCGTGCGGTCGCGGTGACCGAGC
>DATMEC010000174.1:0-3259 GCA_035557125.1 Steroidobacteraceae bacterium | reverse complement strand
AGCTGCACGTCCAGGTGCCCGAGGGCTCCGCCGGCAGCGTCAAGGCGCTGGTCGACATCCTCACCCATTTCCTGCTCGATGCGCACGGCCGCAACCGGCGCATCGTGCTCATGGTGGACGAGGCGCAGAACCTCGACGCCGACGTGCTCGAGCAGGTGCGCCTGCTCACCAACCTCGAGACCGCGACGCAGAAGCTGCTGCAGATCATCCTGATCGGGCAGCCGGAACTGCGCGAGGTACTGGCACGGCCGGAGTTGCGCCAGCTCGCGCAGCGCATTACCGGCCGCTACCACCTCGAGGCGCTGAAGAAAGGCGAGACGATCGCGTACCTGCGTCACCGAGCGCGGGTCGCCGGTGCGACGCGCGACCTCTTCACCGCGGGCGCGCAGCGCGAACTGCACCGGCTGTCGGGAGGCGTGCCGCGCATCATCAACGTGATCGCGGACCGCGCGCTGCTCGGCGCTTTCACGCGCGAGGATCCGGTCGTGAACGGCCCGCTGGTGCGGCGCGCGGCTTCCGAGGTTTACGGCCGGCCGGTGCTCGCGCCCTGGGTCCGCTGGCTGGCAATCGGCGGCGCGGCCGCAGGCGTCGCCTTGCTCGGCATCGTGATGTGGCGCGCCTGGCCGGGGCTCGACCGGCCCGCGTCGCCAGCCGTCGTCGCGAGCGCCGCGGAACCGGCCGCCGGCGCGCCCGAGCCTGCACCGGCGCGCGAGGTGCTGGGCGCCGTGCTCGCGAAGGATTCCGCATCGACGACGGCCGACGCCGCCTTCGGGTCGCTATTTTCGCTGTGGGGCGCTGCATTCCAGCCCGGCAACGGCGTCGCCTGCGACCAGGCCCTGTCGCACGGGCTTTCCTGCGTGTGGCAGCGCGGCTCGTTCGCGCAGCTCGAGCTGATCAACCGCCCGGCGATCCTGTCGCTCGTGGACGCCGAGGGCGCGACGCACCAGGTCGTGCTGGCGGGGCTCGGCGACGACAGCGCACGGCTCCTCGTGCGCGGCGGCGAGACGCGCGTGCCGGTCACGGAGCTCGACGACTACTGGTTCGGCGAATTCCTCGTGCTGTGGCGCCCGGCCGCCGCCGGGCAGCGGCCGCTGCGCGCCGGGATGCGCGGCGACGACGTGCGCTGGCTGCGCCAGGGCCTGCAGCAGCTCTCGGGCCTGCCCGCGACCGCCGACGGCGACTATTTCGACGCCGAGCTCGAGCAGCTCGTGGAGAACTTCCAGCGCAGCCGCCGCCTCGCCGTGGACGGCATCGCCGGCCTGCAGACGCAGCTCGTGCTCGACGCTGCGCTCGGCATGCCCGGTACGCCGACGCTGGCGCAGGCCGAGCCGCAGGCCGGCGCATGAGCTTCATCCTCGACGCGCTGCGCAAGTCCGAGATCGAGCGCCAGCGACAGAACGGCCCGAGCATCGCCGAGTTCCCGGTCGCGCGCGAGGACCGGCGCCTGCCCATCGCGCTGATCGCGATCGGCTTCCTGCTTGCCGTGAACCTCGCGGTCATCCTCTTCTTCATGCTGCGCAACGAAAGCGGGCCCGCCGCGACGCCTGCGCCGGCCGCGCCAGCGCCTATGGCCGCGGCGCAACCGGCGGTCGCCGCCGCGACGCCCGCTCCGCAGACCGAGCTGCAGTCGCAGCTCGCCTTGCCCGGGATGCCCGAGGAACCGCCCGCGGTCTACTACGACGACGCGGCGACGCTGCCGCCCGACGCGCCGGACCCGACGCTGATGCCTGATACGTCCGTCTCGAGCGCCGACGTCACCTACGACAACGCGCCGACGGAAGAGCCGTCGTCCGCCGCCGCCGCCACCGGCCTGCCCGAGCTGTCGGTGGACCTGCACATCTTCGCCGCCGATCCGGCCAAGCGCGCCGTGTTCATCAATGGGCGCCGCTACACGCAAGGCGCGCAGATCGCCGAGGGTCCCGTGGTCGACGAAATCACGCGCGATGGCGCGGTCCTCACCTATCGCGGCCGGCGCTTCGTCCTGCCGCGGCTTTAGCCGCGAGACCCCGATGACGGCGGCCGCGGAGCCCTTACTCGCGCTGGACGGCGCGGCGCTCTCCGCTGCGCTGCGGTCCGGCATCCACCGCCTCATCTCGCGCGAGGAGGTGATCAACAAGATCAACGTGTTCCCGGTGCCGGACGGAGACACCGGGACGAACCTCGCGTTGACGCTGCAGGCGGTGCTCGCGGTGCTGCGCGCCGCGCCCGAACCGCACGCCGGCCAGCTCCTGACGCGCGCGGCCGACGCGGCCCTCGACGGCGCGCGCGGAAACTCCGGCGCGATCCTTGCCCAATTCCTGCTCGGCGTCGGCGACCGCGCTGCGACACGAGCTACCCTCACGGCGGCGCAGTTCGCGGATGCCTTAGGCGCCGGCGCGACCTACGCCCGCGAGTCGCTCGCAGAGCCGCGCGAGGGCACGATCCTCACGGTGATCGCCGACTTCGCCGAAGCGGCGGCGGCCGGGGTACGCGACGGCGCGGGCGACTTCCGGCCGATGTTCCGCCAAGCGCTCGCCGTCGCGCGCGCGTCGCTCGACGCGACGCCCGACAAGCTCGAGATGCTGCGGCGCGCCAACGTGGTGGACGCCGGCGCGCTGGGCTTCGTGGAACTGGTCGCCGGCATGGGCGACTACCTCGAAACCGGCATCGCGCCACCGGACGACGCCGAGATCCAGCTGCTTTCAAACGACGAGGCGACGGCTGGCTCGCAGGTCGACCTCGAGCACCGCTGGTGCACGGAATGCACGATCACGGGTGATGCACTCGACCATCGCCGCCTGCGCGAGCAGGCGTCCGGGCTCGGCTCGAGCCTGGTCGTCGCCGGCACGCGCAACAAGGTACGGCTGCACATCCACACCAACGACCCGCCGCGCGTGTTCGCGCTCGCCGCCGGGTTCGGCACAGTCGCCGGCCAGAAGGCGGACGACATGCAGCGGCAGCAGGAGATGGCGCACCACGCGGCCCGGCGGCGCGTCGCCGTCGTCACGGACTCTGCGGCTGACCTGCCCGAATCCGTGCTCGAGGCGCTCGACATGCACGTGGTGCCCGTGCGCGTGCACTTCGGTACGCGCAGCTACCTCGACAAGGTGGGCCTCTCCTCGGAGGAATTCTTCCGGCTGCTCGCGGCGAGTCCCGTGCATCCCAAGACCTCGCAGCCGCCACCCGGCGATTTCCGGCGCGCCTTCGAGTTCCTCGGATCGCACTATGAGGCCGTCGTCTACGTCGGCCTGATGTCGCGCGTGTCCGGCACGTTCCAGAG